>QNBY01000009.1 GCA_003644275.1 Planctomycetota bacterium | reverse complement strand
GAGGGGTTCATAGCGGTAACGCCGCGTTCGCTCGTGCGATACCGCATCGCGGGAGGCGCAGGGGGGTTTCCGACCGCCCGGTGGAGCGCACCGGAGGTGCGCGCCGCGCGCTTCCCGGACTTCCGCACGCCGGAAGGCACGCTGAGGACCTACCTCGCCGCTTTCCAGCGCGGAGCGCCCCAGGTGTGGACGGTGTGCCACAGGGAGGACGGCCCGGCGAAGTGGGTGGCGTCGGTGGGACCCGCGGTGGCGGCCCGCTCGCTCAGGATGCTGGGAGCGCTGCGCAACTACCGGCGCTTCAAGGCGGTGATGGCCGGCGGCGACAAGGTGGTGTACGAGGGGGAGCTGGAGGTGTGCGGCGACCTGATCGGCAAGGACGTCTTCACGCTGGCGAGGCTCGGCGGCATGTGGCTGCTGGAGAGCATACGCCCCGCGGAGGAGATGAAATAGGGACAAGGAAAAGAGGGGGAGCGGGGGCGCAAAGTCCGTATCATTTCGCGCTGATGCGCCGACGAAAGGGAGAGCCGTATTGCGTCCCGCCTTCGTAGAGGAATTCCTGAAAACGCTCGACCGGTGCGCGAGATGCGGCAAGTGCCGCACGGTGTGCCCGGTGTTCAACGAGACGCTCGACGAGAAGATGGTGACCCGGGCGCGGATGGTGCTGGCCGAGGCGTTCCTGGAGGGCTCCTTTCCGCCCGACGACGAGCTCGCCGCCCTGTGGAAGAGCTGCATAAAGTGCAGCCGGTGCGGGTGGGTGTGTCCCTCCGGCGTGAAGGGCGACGAGGTGGTGATGGGGGCCGCGGCGATGCTCTCGGAGTACCGGGGCTCGCCCGCGCTGCGGGCGTTCTTCTCGTGCGTGGTGGGCAACAGGCCGCTGTTCGATTCGTTCATGTTCGCCGCCTCGCGCGCCCAGCGGTTTCTCCCGAGGGGGGAACGGCCGGTGCTGCGCCATCTGCCGCTGGCGGTCTTCGGCAAGACGGAGATACCCGAGCTCGCACGGACTCCCGCCCTGCACTCGCTGCCGCGGAAGGCCAGGCCGGAGGGACGGCCGCGCCTGCGGGCCGCGCTGTTCGTGGGCTGCGCGATGAACTACGTCTATCCGGCCTCCGTCCTCTCGATGGTGGACGTGCTCGTGGAAGCGGGGGTGGAGGTGGTGACGCCCAAGGGGCAACTGTGTTGCGGCACGCCCGCCCTCACCATGGGCATGGCGCAGGAGGCGCGGGAGCTCGCCGAAGCGAACCTGCGGGCCTTCAGGGAGGCGGAGGCCGACGTGGTGGTTACGGGCTGCGCGAGCTGCGCCCTCACCCTGCGCCGGAACTACGCCCTCATCCTGGGAGAAGGGGTGTTCCCGCGGACGCTCGAATTCAGCGAGCTTCTGGCGGAGTTGGGCTACGAGCCCCATTTCAAGGCGGACGTGAAGGTGAACTATCACGACCCGTGCCACCTGAGGTTCGGGCTGGGAGTGAGCGAGGAGCCGCGGCGGTTGCTGTCGGCCTGCGCGGAGCTCGAGGCGACGCCGGACGAGGACAAGTGTTGCGGAGGCGGCGGGAGCTTCGCCTTCTTCAACCCGGAGATGTCGGCGTCCCTGGCCCGCCGGAAGGTGGAGGACGCGAGGGGCTCGGACGCGGCGGCGCTCGTAACCGCCTGTCCCGGTTGCATGATGCAGCTTCGGGAGCACTTCGCCAGGGCGGGGCTCCACAGGCCGGTGCTGCACCTGGCCGACGTGCTCGCCGGGAGGTTCACGGAGCGATGAGGGCGGCGGGCGTGATCCTCGCGGCCATGGCGGCCGTCGTCCTGGCGCTGTGCGCGGCGGCCGGGGAGGAGAAGGGAGGCGGCCCGGAGAGGTACTTCTCGCCGGGAGGGGTGAAGGCCCTGGAAGCGCTCCGCTCTCCCTTCGCGCTGGACCCCGGCGTCCATACTCTGCGGGAGGTGGAGGGCAAGCTCGCGGAGAAGGGGCTGCGTTTCTCCCATTCCGCGCTCGCGGCGGCGATGGCGGACGTGCGCTTCACGCTGAAAGAGGAGATGAGGGGGAAGGCGGGAGAGGTGCTCGACGGGATACTCGGCGGGCTGGAGCTGCGGAAGGTGGCGGACTACGACGGCACGGTGCTTGTGTACCACGCGCGGGACGCGGTGGAGACGCCGGACCCGGCGGAGGAGCTGGCCGCCCTGCCCTGGCCCCCGCCCAGCCGGAGGGCGCTTCTGGCGCGCGGACTGGCCGGGAGGGTGTCCTTCGGGGTGGAGTTCGCCGGGAAGTCCCTGGCGGACGCGCCGTGGCGCTTCCGCTACTGCCCCCTGCTGGCGCCGTGGGGCGGGGCGGATTCGGCGGTGGTGAGGCGGCCGATGCTCCACGCGCCGCTCGGCAGGATACTCGACGCCCTGCTCGCGGGCACCGGCTACCGGCGGCTGTCCTGGGGCGGGGTGGTGATGCTTTCGCCCGTGGGCAGAGCGCCCGGCCCGGAACCTTCTGCGGAAGAATGCCTCTTCTGGAGGGGCGAGGGGATGCGCGACTCCGCCTGGCTGGACAGGGAGCTGGACACCGGGCTCGAACGTCCCGGCCCGGCGGGCGTGGAGGAGCTGGAAAGGGCGCTGAAGGCGACGGGAAGGCGGCTCGCGCTTCACGATTCCGCCCGCATGGAACGCTACCGCGGCATACCGGCGGGGCGGCTTCCGGCGAGGGACCTGTTCGCCCTGCTCCACCGCTTCGACGGGCTGAACTTCTCGTGGGGCGGCGATTGGCTCGTCGCGTGGCGGGGAAAGGAGCCGACGGAATTGGTGAAGCGCCTGAAGGCGTCGTCCGGCTCGGCGGTGAGGGTGGGCTCGCCGCTGCCGGAGGGGAAGGTCTTCGAGACGCGGCCGTTCTCCGAACTGCCCGCCGAGCTCGTGGAGGAACTGAGGGAGATGGAGGCCGACGCGAGGCTCGGCAGGAAGGTGTTCGTGGCCTTCCGGCGGCTGTCGCTGAAGGAGGCGTTCCTCAGGCTGGAGCTGAGGGCCTATTTCCACTTCGAGTGGTCGAAGGAGCTGGACAAGCGCATGGAGAGCGTGTTCGTGGAGGGGTATTTCGAGGGGGTTCCCGTGCGGGAGGTGGCGGAGGCGCTCTGCAAGGCGGGGGGGCTCGGCTGGCGATTTCTGAAGCCCGCCCCGAAACCGGGGGACAGGGACATGCGTTTCGTAATTACATTGTATGCCGTAAGATAGGCGCGAAGCCTTCGCCTTGATATCTATCGTCACGGGGATAGAATAGGGGGGAGGAGTTCAAGGAAGGGAATTCATGCCCAACGACAGCGACTTCGCGATAAACGACCGCAAGGAGATAAGCGTCCTCGTCATAGACGACGATCCGTATTTCCTCAGCCTGGTGAAGAAGGTATTGAGCAATCACGGCATGAAGGTGTTCACCGCCCGGAACGTGGAGGAAGCGAGGGAGGTGGTAAAGAAGGAGACGCCGGAGGTAATCGTCTCCGATCTCAGGATGCCCGGCATAGAGGGGGACAAGTTCTGCCGGGAGCTTCAGAGCGATCCGCGCACGGCGAACATACCGTTCATCTTCGTGAGCGCCGTGAAGGACCCGCAGGCGCGCGTGTCGGGGATAAAGGCCGGAGCCACGGACTTTCTGGTGAAGCCCCTCTACATGGAGGAGCTGGTGGCGCGCATAAACGCGCAGGCGAACAAGAACCGGACGGTGAGGATAAGGCTGCTGACCGATCCGCTTACCGGAGTGAAGAACCGCTGGTACTTCGAGGAGGAGCTCCCGAGGTTGATAAAACAGGCGCAGAGGCACGAATGGCCGCTGTCGCTCTGCGTTATAGACGTGAACAACTTCAAGCGCATAAACGACACCTACAGCCACCAGGCGGGCGATGTAGTGCTCACCCAGGTGGCGAAGGAGCTGACGCGGGTGTTCAGGGCGTCGGACGCCATCGTCAGGTACGGGGGGGACGAGTTCGTGGTGATAATGCCGGAGACGCCCAAGAAGTCGGCGTTGAAGGCGATGGAGCGGCTGTTCGAGAGTTTCAAGGACTTCCAGGTCCGAATAGAGGAGACGGGAGCGGTGATCCCCATCACCCTCTCGGCCGGGCTCGCCGAGTTTCCCTCCGACGGGGACTCGGTGGAGACCGTCTTCAAGGCGGCCGACGACGCCCTCTACGTCGTCAAGAAGGCCGGGTTGAACGGATATGCCGTCGCCGGCGACGAAGGAAACATCCACTCGTTCTGAGCGGTCCGCCGCCGGGCCGCTCGTCTTCCTCGCGGCGCTCGCGCTGGCGCTCGCCGCCGCGCTCGCCGGGTGCGGAGGGGGAGCGAAGCGCGAGGACGCCTCCGTCCTGCGCGCCGGGCTGGAAAACGTGAAGGTGTACGTGGAGTTGGGGCGCTACCGCAAGGCCGACGAGGAGCTGCGCCGGATAGAGCCCCATCTACGAGGGGATCCCGAGGTGATGCGCCTGAGGCGGCTGATAGACGCGAGGCTGAGGGGCTCCGCCGCGCCCACGGCGGCGGAGTTGGAGGAGGCGGCGAAGCGGCTCGCGGAGCATCCCTCGGACTCGGCGGCGTTCGCCGTGCTGAAGGCGGGAGGCGCGGAAGGGGCGAAGGCGGCCGTTTCCCTGCTGTCCGCCGACCGGCCGCCGGAGACGAGGAAGAAGGCCGCCATGCTCATCGCCCTGCACCCGGCGCCCGAAGCGGTTCCGGCGCTGCTGGAGGCGCTCGGCGACAGCGTTCCCGACGTGGTTTACTACGCGCACGAGGCCCTCTGCAAGCTCATCGGCCGCCGCCGCGCGATGATACTCGCCTCCGACGGCCGCCCCGACGGTCCCGCCCTGCGGCGCATGTGGGCCAGGGAACTCGAGGAGGCCGGGCTGGTGGCGGAGACGAGGGCGGGCATCGTTCCCCCGCCCACGCCGACGCCCACCGCCGCCCGCCGGACGCCCCCGCCCCGCACGCCGAAACCGCGCACACCGCGGCCGCGCCCAACCGCCACGCCCACCCCGCGGCCGAAACCCACCGTGGCCCCGCCCCCGCCGCCGTCCCGCAAGCCCTCTCCTCCTCCGCGGACGACCGCTCCGGCCACGCCGAAGCCCAAGAAGTCCTGGACGCCCCGCCGGAAGAAGGGCAAGAAGGGACATCCCCGCGTGGGCGGCCCCCAGATAAGGCGATAGGCGGAAACGCCCGAAACACGGGGTATGATTCTGCCGTGGGACGGGCCGCAGAATACTTCAGTCAGGAAGGCCGCATAGCGCAGGAGCTGCGCGGGTTCGAGCACCGGCCGCAACAGGTCGAGATGGCCGAGGCGGTGGAGGCCGCGCTGGCGGGGGGGCGCACGCTGCTCGTGGAGGCGGGCACCGGCGTGGGCAAGTCGTTCGCCTATCTCGTTCCCGCTGCGCTGTGGGCGCTGGAGGGGGAACGGCGGGTGGTCGTCTCCACCTACACGATAAACCTGCAGGAACAGCTCATACACAAGGACATTCCCTTCCTGGCGGAGAAGGCGGGGCTACGTTTCACCGCGGCGCTGGCGAAGGGAAGGGGCAACTACATCTGCCCGCGCAGGCTTCTCGCGGCGGTGAGCAGGCGCAGGGGGTTCTTCGAGCAGTTCAAGCCGGAAGACCTGCACGTGCTGAACCGGCTCGAAAACTGGTTCTACCGCGAGGGCGACGGGACGCTCTCCACCCTCACCTTCAACGTGCCGGAGCGGGTGTGGACGAACGTGAGGGTGGAGCGCGAGGCATGTTCCGGCAGGCGGTGCTCATACTTCAAGTCGTGCCCCTACTTCCGGGACCGCGCGAAGTGGGAGGCGGCCCAGGTGCTGGTGGTGAACCACTCGCTGTTTTTCAGCGACCTCGCGTTGAGGCTCGGCGACGCGCCCCTTCTTCCGGCCTGGGACGCGGTGGTGTTCGACGAGGCGCACACACTCGAGGACGTGGCCGCCCGCCACATGGGAGCGAGGCTCGGGAGGCGGGAGGCCCTGCGGACCGTGCGGCGGGTGTACGACGCGCGAACGCGCAGGGGCTTCTTCGCGGACGCCTCGTTCTCCGACATACACGCGGCGGCCGCGGCGCTGGAGCGGGCGTTGGAGGAGTACTTCGCCGCGCTCGGGGCCTTCAAGGAAAAGGGCGGCTGGCGGGTGAGGACGCCCGGGAAGTTCTCGGCGAGGGGCGTCCTGTCCGCCGGAAGGGAGCTCGTGGATCTGCTGGAGCAGGCGACGGCCTCCTTCGGCGAGGACACCGAGGAGAGGCAGGAATGCCTGGCGCTGTGCTCGCGGGTGAAGGAAGCTCTGGTCGCGGTGGACCTGTTCGATTCGATGAGCGCCGAGGATTTCGTGTACTGGGTGGACGGCACGCCGGAATCGCCGGAGCTCACGGCGGTGCCGGTGGAGGTGGCGGGGCGCCTGAGGCAATACCTGTGGAGCGAGGAAGCGCCCTTCGTGCTCACGAGCGCCACGCTGGCCACCGCCTCGGGCCGCGGGGTGGACTGTTCCTTCGTGAAGGAAAGGCTCGGGGTGGACGAGGCGGAGGAAAAGGTGCTGGGATCGCCGTTCGACTTTCGCTCGCAGGTGAAGCTGTACGTGCCCGCCGACGTTCCGGATCCGACCAAGGACGCCGCCGCCTACCGCCGGGCCCTCGTGCGCTACATAAGGGAGGTGGTGGAGGTGTGCGGGGGCGGGGTGTTCGCGCTGTTCACGAACCTGAAGGACATGAGATACTGCCACGGGATGCTCGCGGAGGGGTTCGAGGCGAAGGGGCTCAAGGTGCTGGCGCAGGACGGCTCGATGCCGCGCAACCTCATGCTGGACCGGTTCCGGGAGGACGGAAGCGCGGTGTTGTTCGGGGTGAGCTCGTTCTGGCAGGGGGTGGACGTGAAGGGGGACGCTCTCCGGGCGGTGGTGATAGCGCGCCTCCCGTTCGAGGTGCCGTCCCATCCGCTGGTGGAGGCGCGGTGCGAGGCCCTGGCGGTGCGGGGCATGTCCGCTTTCCGGCACTACTCCCTTCCGGGGGCGATACTGAGATTGAAGCAGGGCTTCGGGAGGCTCGTGAGGGCCAAGCGGGACGAGGGGATGGTGGTGGTGCTCGATCCGCGCCTTCTGACGCGGAACTACGGGCGCGACTTCCTGGCGGCGCTGCCCCCTTGCCCCATCGTGACCGCGCCCTCGGCGATAAGGGAACGCGGGGAAGAAGAACCATAAGGCCGCCCTCACCGCGACGGGCGGCGGGGCGGCCCTGGAAAGCGGGGGAACGCCGCTACTGCTCGGGCGTTATGGTGATGTACTTGTACTGGAAGTCCCTGGTGTCCAACACGAGGAAGCGGAAGGTGAACGCGCCGGAGTTTTCTATGACGTCCTTCAGGTCGTCGAGGGAGTTTATCTTGCGGCCGTTGACCTCTTTCACCACGGTTCCCATCAGTCCCCTGACGACGGCGAGGGTGAGCCTTCTGCCGGCCACGCGGTTCGCGAGGACGCCGGAGAGGGCCTCGGAGAAGTCGTTCATTATGCGCCGCACGCGGCCGAGCTCGACGAACTGTATGCCCAGTTTCATGCAGTTGTAGGGCGCGCCGCTGGTGCTCTCGATGGAGGGCATGGCGGCGTCCACGTCCGTTTCCTCACCGTCGCGGATGACCTTCAGGGAGGTGCGCCAGGTGTCGCCGGACTTGTCGGAGGGGGAGAGCCTCATGAAGATGATGGTGAACTGCCCGGCCTCGTTCCAGTTGTCGGCCTTCACGGGGACGCCCTCGATGCGGACGATTATGTCTCCCACCCTGAGGCCGCAGTCGGAGCCGTCGGGATAGACGTAGGTCACCACCACGCCCTTGCGGGAGGACGGCAGGTTCATCGCCTCGCGCCAGGCGGGGGTGAGGGGGCCGAAGCGGACGGGGAGCCAGTGGCCGGTGAGCCTGTTGGAGAGAGGGAGGCCCTTACGCTTGGGGAACTTGTCGTCGGCGTTCAGGCCGCTTTGGAGGGCGGCGGCGGGGTGGACGAGGGGCGTGTCCGTTATCGCGCCCGCCAGCTTGGAGTAGGCGGGGTTCATGTCCACGTTGTATATGCCCACTATCTCGCCCATGCGGTTCACCACGGGAGCGCCGAGGAAGGCGAAGCGTTTCGGGATGGGGACGTCGAAGTCCAGGGTGAAGTAAACGGCGTCGCGGCCCTCCGGCCTGACCTCGTTCCCTATCTCGGCGGGGAGTATCATGGCGGGCTGCGCGTTGGGCATGGCGCAGGCGATGAAGACCTTCTGGCCGGGCACGGGAGGCTGGGAGGCTATCGGGAGGGCGCGGTCGGCGAACGAGCCGAAGCTGCGCTTGCGCGAGCCCTTGATGGCGAACTCCAGAAAGCGGATGTTGTGGGCGAAGTCGTTCTTGTCCTTGCCCTTCTTGGCGGAGAGGTAGTTCTTCTTCAGGTCGGAGTGGAGCTTGAACTTGGAGTAGCCCTTGGTGACGTAGGTGAGGGAGACGGCCACAACGGCCTTCTCCGCCTCGCCCTTCACCACGATGCCGGTGGCGTAGAGGTCGTCCCCGTTCTGGTCCGCGGCGGTGAGGCAGACCACGCCCTTCCTGATGCTCTTGAACAGGTCGGGCAGTTCGGGTATTTCCTGCTTTTTCTTCCTCTCGGCGGCGGCGGGCGCCGCGAGGGCGAGACACAGCAACAGCGCTAGGAGAATGGGCTTCCTCATTTTTCCTCACTCCGAAGCGGGACAGGGAGGGATTATAAGGCGTTTTCGGGGCGTCGAAAGCGGGGTCATCGGAGGGCGGCGAGTTTGCTCTTGGCCTCCGGGACGAGGGGCGAGGTGGGATAGTCCTTTATTATGCGGCGCAGGGCGGCGGCGGCGCGCATCTTGTCGCCTTTCTTCATCCAGCACTCGTACACCTTCATGAGCAGGCGGTCGGCGTAGTTGGAGCGGGGGTTCACCTTGCACAGTATCTCGGCCTCCTTCACCGCGTCGTCGAGTTTGCCGCGGGCCATCAACAACCTGACGCGCAGGAAGGTGGAATATCCCTCGAGCCGGTCGGTGGGGAACTCCCACTCCCACATGTCCAGCTCCTTGGCGGCGGCGTCGTAGTTCTTGCGCCTGAGCCAGGACTCCACGCTCTGGGCGTAGGCGCCGCGGAGGGTGAGCGTCTGGCGGGGGGTGCGGCCGGAGAGCAGTATGGCTTCCGCCTTCGCGTACCACTCCATGGCGGGGTCGTACTCGCCCCTGAAGCGGGCGCAGTCGCCGAGCCTCACGAACGAGAAGCGTTCCTCCGGCGCGCGGGTTCCCTTGACGAGCTCCAGCGCCTTGCGGTAGTATTCTTCCGCCTTGGAGGCGTCCTCGAGCCTGAAGAGCCACACGTCGCCCATCTTTATGTATCCCTTCGCGCGGCCGGTCTTCGAGGGCAGATTCAGCATGACCTCGTAGGCCTCGAGGGCCTTCTTGGGCATGTCGAGGTCCGCATCGAGGAAGTCGCCGAGTTTGACGGCCAGATCCTCCACCTGGGAGGCGGGCAGGCGCGGCAGCAGGCGGAGGGCGGCGAGGGCGAGCTTCTTCAGCTCTGCGGCCTTGCCCGCCCTGTCGTAGAACGTCCAGAGCGCGGCCACGGACATGGCGTCCAGCTTGTCCACCTCGTAGTCCTTCACGAAGGGCTCGAACCGCTTCAGCCGCCGCTCCACGAGATAGGAGCGCTCGTTCGGCTTCACCACGTATATCACCTGGACGCGGTGGGTAACGGAGGCCTTGCGGCCCTTGGCGTCCGTCACCTCGAGCGTGACGGGGAAGACGCCGGGAGAGAGGAAGACGTGGACGGGCTTCTCCTCGCGGGAGACTCCGCCGTCTCCGAAGTCCCAGCGCCAGGATTTCACGCCGGACCGCGCGCGGGCCAGGGGGGTGAAGGCCGCCATTTGGTATGAGAAGTCGTCGAGCTGGAGGTCGGCCCGCACCGCGCAGGTGAAGTCCGCGCTGAGGGGGGCCGAGCGTTCTTCCTGGCCGTGCGCCTTGGCCTCGATGAGGCCGGGGAAGGCCCAGTCCGGAATGAGGGAGACGTCCTTCTTCTCCTGGCCCGGCTGCTTCCAGCCCGCCACGCAGGCGGAGGCGTCCTTCCCCTGCAGGTGGTAGTACTCGATTCGGTGCATGCCCTTCTCGAGCACTATGGTGCCGGAGAAACGCCCCCAGAGGCCCGCGCCCGCGCCGTGGTAGCCGGGCCACTGGCAGACGAGCTTTCCGTCTATGAACATGAACGAGGCGTCGTCCGAGGCGGTGCAGAAGGTGTAGCGGCCTGAGACGGGGGCGAGGAGCCAGCCGCGGTAGATGGAGACGTAGTCCACGCTGGGGCCGAAGGGGTTGTAGCCGTCGAATATCTTCGGGCGGTATCCCCTTCCGTAAACGTAGGTGGACTTCTGCAATATGCGTTGCATGGCGGCCCACGAGACGGGGTTGCCGGGGCCCCTTTTGCGCGTCTCCAAGAGCAGGCCCCTCTTGGGATCCCACGGCGGGAGGGCCTTCGCGGAGGGGTTGCCGTAGTAGATGTAGTACTCGTCCTCGGCTTTGTCCACCTCGAAGACCACGAGCGCCTCGTCGCCGGGGCCTATGCCCTTGAGGGCGCACTTCACCGGCCTGCCGCGGCTGGTGGTGACCCGCAGGTCGGAGCCGTCCTTTTTCAAGGCGCCCGCGCAGAGGAACTTCACCCACGCCGCGGGCGCGTCCGGCCAGCGCTGGGCGAGCCTGTTCAGCACCACCTTGCGCCTGTACTTCCAGGCGGAGTTCCACCAGCGCGCCTCGCCGCGGAGCTCAGGCCCGGCGAGCAGGAGGACGCCCGCGAGCAGGAGCGGGATCGCGGCGGACGCGAGGCGGGAGAGGCTACTTGCCGTTGTTCTTCGGGGGATCCTTGCCTTCATAGAACTCCACGTCGTCGAAGTAGTAGTTCTGGGCCGGCCAGTAGGCGTAGATGCATATCTTCACGTAGTCCACGTTGCCGGGCATGGGACAGGGGATCCACTCCTCGTTCTTCATCCACACGCCTTCGGGATTGCGGCAGGCGAGATACCACTTGAAGACCTGGCGCACCTCGGTGACGGTCTCCTGCTTCACGGAGCCGTCGGGCTGGCGGATGTTGCGTTTCTTGACCACCTCGCCGTAGCCCTTGACGAATATCTTGGGGAAAAAGAGAGAGGTGATGGGGCCGGTCTTGCTCTTGTGGCGGATGGAGAACTTGTAGCGCGCGCCCTTCTTGACCGGGATGGGGTCGCTGAAGTAGTGCACGCCGTCCACCGCGCCGATGCAGTCGAACCTGTTCTTCACCTTGCCCTTGCGGGGCGCGGGAGGCGCCTTGACGCCGAGCTTCTTCATCACCAGCCACCGGGCGCGGGCCTGTTCCTTGGGGACGGTGGTGTCAATCCTCAGGAGGTAGCCGCGGCCTTCGTACTTCTCGTGGAAGGTGGTGAGGCCGTCGCAGAGCTGCCAGTAGAGGGGCGAGGGGTGATCGGGGCGGCGTTGTTCGAAGTTCCCGTTCTTCACGAGGTTCTTCGACACCACGATGGGGGTGGGCGTCGGCGAGGGCTTCAGCACCGGCTTGGCGTGCTTGCGGGGCGGCGTGGTGCGCGGGGCGGGGGTGGTCTCCTCGCCCGAGCAGAGCGTCCAGGCGGCGAAGAGGAACGGCAACAGCAACAAAAGCGGCCTCTTTCTCATGTTCGCCTCCGGGGATCAGTCGCCCTTCTTCTCTTCCTCGGCGAGGGCTCGGTAGTATTCCTCGACGAGTTCCTTGTAGTCGGGCGGGATTTCGTCCTCGTCGTAGCCGGAGATGCCCTCGCGGTCGCGCTGAGGCATGCGCCTGAGACGCTCGCGGTTGATGCGCACCTGCTCGTCTATGGTCTTGCGGGCGTCGCGCAGTTTCTGGACGACGGCGCGCAGCTTGCCGGCAAGGTCGCGGTGGGCGCCCTCGCGGAGCTGCTTCTCGATTTCCTTCAGGTCCTCTATGGCGCGCTCCACCTCGCGGGTGGGGAACCGCCTGCGGCGCAGCTCGTGGAGCAGCTTCTCCGCGCGGGCGAGCAGTTGAGCCTGCTGGCCCGCGAGCCTGCCGAGTTCCTTCTTCACCTCGGGCGGGGGCGGGCCCTGGAGGCCCTCGCCGCCCTGGCCGCTGACCTTGCCGCCGCCGGTGGAGCCGCTCACCGGGTCCTTGGATGTGTCGTTCACCTCACCGGCCTCGTAGGGGTCCTTCGTGAGCCTGGTGGGGGTCTCGCGCCCGCCCTTGCCGGTGGCGTTCTTCTCCACCATCTGGCCGCTGGCCTTGCCCGAACGGCCCTCGCCAGACCGGCCGCCTATCTCGCTCTTGTTGGGCATGCGGTTGCCCGTCTTGCCCTTGGCGGACATGTTGGAGATGGGGCCGTCCAAGCAGTCCCAGCCCGCGCCCTCGTCGAGCGAGTCGGTCCAGGAGGAGGAGATGTCCTCTATGTCGTCCGCCATGTCTTCCTCTTCCTCGATGAGGTCGCCCACTATGTCCTCGAGTTCCTCGGGAAGTTCGGCCATGGGGATCTCTTCCTGCTCGGGGGGCTCTTCCATGGACCACTTGTCGCGGTCGGGAGTGTCGGGGAGCCAGGCCTCGAGGTTGTGCTCGAGTTTTTCGGCCTTCTCCAGCCCCGCCTGCTCCACCGGCACGGCTATATCGAAGTCGCTGTTCCTGATGGCCTCGTAGGCCACGGTGACGGCCTCGTATATCTCCACGAATTCGTCGATGAGGGAGCCGTCGGAGAAGTCCTGGAAGGGGAGCTTGGAGAAGTCGTCGCGGTTCTCCTCGAAGAACTTCTGCCACTTCTCCTCTATCTCCTCGATTTCCTTCTGCATCTCGCGCTCGCGGTCCGTCCAGTCCTCGGGGGGGATGCGCTCGAGCTCGCGGGACATCTCTATTACCTTGCGCTGCTCCTCGATGAATTCCTTTATCTTCTCCTTGTACCACTCGAGCTTCTTCTCCGGGAACTCCTCGGCTATCTCCTCGGGGGTCATGCCCTGTTTCAGCTTCGCCATGATGGAGGGGAGGCGGCCCAGCAGTTTTTCGAGCTCGGCGATTATCGCCTGCTGGGTGGCGGCGAGGGCGTCGGCGGCCTTCTTGCGGTTCTCGTCGAAGGCCGCTCCGGCGAGGGCGTCCACCTGCTCGGAGGCGGTGACCATGAGGCCGGAATAGAGCCTCTGGAGCGTGGGCTTTATGAGGAGCGTCTCGAACATGGGGTCGGCGAGTTCGCCGATTATGGCCTTGCAGCGGAGGCGCACCGCTTCCTGGGCGGCGGCGAGGGCGCGGCAGCGGGAGGCGAAGTCGTCCGTCTCGCCCGCCTCGAGCAGGGCGCTTATCTTCTCGGTCCTGCCGAGCGCTTCCTTCTGCATCCTGATGAGGGCGGCGAGTTTGGCCTGAAGGTCCTCGAGGAGGCCCGTGCGCCGCTTCAGGAGCTCTTCCTCGCTCACCACGAACAGGTTGAGCAGCCTGCCCATAACCGGCGGGTTGGAGCCCCCGTCCTTCACGCGGAGGAACCACGCCACCTTGTCGCCGGGCTTGAAGCCGAAGGCGGCGAGCTTCCAGATGTACTGGTCCACGATGAGGCGCGAGCCCGGCGGGACGTCCCAGTGGTCGGCCACCTTTTCATCGCCGCCGTTGAGCCTGAAGACCACCTCTATCCAGGCGAGGCCGAAGTCGTCGGAGGCCTGGTAGGCCACCACCACTTCCTGGGAGGGGGCCACCGTCATGTCGCCGTTGGGCCTGATGAGGCGTATCTGGGGCGGTCGGTCGGGCACCACCGTGATGGTGTGGCGGGGCGGATCCCCGTTCTTCACGCCGTCCTCGTCCCAGAGGTGGATGGAGTACCAGCCGTCGGACTTCACCTTGAACTTCGCCGTGAAACCCTTGCCCTTGCAGGGAAGGGAGAGCACGCGGCCGTCGTTGAAGGATATCTCCGCCTTGCCGAGGG
>QNBY01000008.1 GCA_003644275.1 Planctomycetota bacterium | reverse complement strand
TCCCGCTGGGGGTGGTTACGGCGCTTCCGGGCGGGGAGAAGGAGTTGTGCTTCGGAGCGGTGTTCAGCTTCGCCGCCTTCACGAGCCCGATGGCGAAGCGGCTTACAGACGAGCGATGGAGGATGGAGAACGAGTTCGCTCTATCCGCCAGACTCTGGACGTGGCTTCTGTCTCCCCTTCCGTGTAAGCACGCGGGGGAGATACTGAAGGAAGACTGAGCCGGACCGAGGTCCGGAAGGAGGAAAAAGTGATGTGGAGGAAATCGCTCGTACTGGCCGCCGTGTGCGCGTTGTTCCTCGCGGCGGCGGTGAACGGCTCGGGGGAGGACGCGGCGGCCGCCAAGATAGGCGCCCTGCCCTTCTACGAGCACTACCGGCCCGTCGAGTACAAGGTGAACCCGTCGATCGAGGGGTACAAGCTCCCGCTCGACAAGGCGGTGCTCGAGAAGTTCGCCGATCCTCTGAGGGTGCTGAAGGTGCCGCCCGACGACGAATTCCTGCGGGAGAACGGATTCGTGGTGTCGCGCGCGCTGTTGAACGACGACGTGGCGAAGTTCTACAAGTTCCTGCAGGAAGCCGAGCTTCCCATGCTCGTAACCACCGACAGCGTGCTTCACCTGTACCACACGGTGTTCGACGACATGCTGGCGGAGCTGGAGGAGCAGCGGTTCTCCGCGTCGCTCATGCGGATACTGGAGGAGATGGACAAGCGGCTCGTCCATCCCGCGGAGGACGCGCCCGAGCGGATGACGGCGGCGCGGTCGCTCGCCCGCGACTTCCTGAAGGTGGCGGCGGCGCTGCTCTCGGGCGGGGCGGGGAAGCTGAGCGGCGCCGCGGCCGAGGAAGTGAAGCTGATAGGGGCGGCGTCCGGCTTCTCGAAGTCCCCGCTGTTCCACTACAAGGAGGACTACTCGCAGTACGTGCCGCGGGGGCACTACACGCGCTCGGAGACGCTCAAGCGGTACTTCAAGGCGATGATGTGGCTCGGCAGGATGACCTTCCTGCTGAAGGGAGGGGTCCCCGACGACGAGGCGCTGGTGACGCCGGAGGACGCCGACGTTCAGACGCTGGCGGCGGCCCTCGTCGCGGAGGCCCTGACTTCCTCGCCGCTGTGGAAGGATTACGAGGAGATATATCAGACCACTTCCTTCCTGGTGGGCTACTCCGACGACCTCGGCCCGGCGGAATACCGGAAGGCGCTGGACGAGGCGACCGGCGGGAAGGGCGCGGAAGCGCTGCTGGGCGAGGGGATGCTCACGAAGTTCCGTGTGAGGCTCGTGAAGGCGGCGAAGCCCGCGATATACAGCGGGACGGGGCGCATATTCACGGGCGATCCGAGGATACTCGCAGGCGATCCGGCTCCGGAAGCGCTCGCCAAGGCGCTGGCGAAGACGGCCGGAATGCGCTTCATGGGCCAGCGGTTCGTGCTGGATTCCTACTTCATGGGGAAACTGGTCGCTCCGACGGTGGGCAAGTTCAGGGGGACGGGAACGCCGCTCACGGGGCGGCCGTACCGCTATCTTCCCAGCGTGCTGGACGTCATGAGGCTGCTGGGGAGCAAGAAGGCGGCGGAGCTTCTCGACAAGACGGAATACTCGGCCTACAAGGGCTACGAGAAGGCGATGGGCGATCTGGAGAAGGAGATAGGGAAGCTGAGCCCCAAGGACTGGCACAGGAACGTCTATCTGGGCTGGCTCGACGCGCTGCGGGGAGTGATGATCCCGAAGGGGAAAGGCTACCAGCCGTTCCAGAGGACGGAGGTATGGCGGCTTCGCGAGCTGCTGGCGGCGAGCGGTTCGTGGGCCGCGCTTCGGCACGACACGATACTGTACGTGAAGCAGTCCTACACGCTGGGCATACGGGGGTTGCCCAAGCAGCCGCCCAAGCCGAAGGTGGTGGTGGAGGCGGATCCCGAGACGTGGGCGAGGCTTCTCGCGCTGAACAGGCAGACCATGAGGGGGATGGAGGCCTTCGGGCTTCTCGCCGGTGGGATAAAGAGGCGGCTCACGCTTCTCGACGGGCTTCTGTCCAACCTTCTCGAAGCCGCCACGGCGCAGTTGGAAGGCCGCGAGCCCTCCGAGAAGTGCAAGGCGTTCCTGGAGACGCTGCCCGCGGTGATGGAGGAGATAGAAGGAAAGGCGTATCCCAGCACGGTGCTGGTGGCGGACGTGCACACGGACATCAACACGAGCCGCGTCCTGGAATGCGGGACGGGGCGGATGCAGTCTCTCGGCGCGGTGTGCGTGATGCCGGGCGGGAAGCTGACGTTCGCCATCGGGCCGGTGTACACCTTCTACGAGTTCGCGCAGCCTCTCTCCAAGCGGCTCACGGACGAGGCGTGGCGCAAGAAGCTGACGAACAACCCGCCCGCCGGGCCGTCGTGGCTTTCCGGGCTCTATCAGCTGCCCGCTCCGCTGCTGGACAATCGTTTCTGAACCGCGAAACGGGAAGCGAGGAAGAAGGGAAGAAGCGCCCCGCTCCGGCGGGGCGTTTCCTTTTCCGGGAAGGGGGATCAGATGGGAGAGGGTTCGGGAGAGTCGGGGGGAGCGTCCGTTTCGGGGGAGGCGTCGAAATCGGGAGGGACGTCCGGGGCGGGGGGCGAGTCCGGTTCGGGGTTCTCCGTTCCCTCCACCACGGCGCTCCTGCGGGAGGGACGGGGGGCGAACTTCTTGAGAGGGTGGCGGATGGAGGAATTGCGGTACACGGTGATTATCTCCCCGGTGTCGGCGGCGACGATGACCTGGATGTTGAGGTGCTTTTCGAGGTTGAGGCCGCGCCTGCGCCAGGCGGCGACGTCCTTACGGCGCAACATGTAGATGAGGGTGCCCGGAATGCGGTAAACGTGGCCGTACTTGAGGACGGCGGCCGCCGCCTTCCTGGAGATGCCCCGTTCGCTCATGCGCTTCTTGACGTGGGAGGTTAGGACGAACACACCGTCGTAGCTGGGCTTGTAGGGGCGCTTGACGGAGATTATGTCCTTCATGCGCGGGGCCACGACTCACCTCTCGGCGGGAGGGGGATTCCAAGGGACGCCGTAGCGGTTGTGCCAGCAGAACTCGGCCGCATCCATGCGGCGACGCGGCGGGCTCTCGAGGGAGGCGAGAGAGCCGGAGGGGGGGCGGCCGAGGGCTATGAGGGCGAGGAGCCTGACGGAACGTGGGAGGCCCAACACCGGCCTTACCCTTCGCTCGGAGGCCATCCCGATCCAGCAGGAGCCGATGCCGAGGGAGGCCGCGGCGAGGACGACGTGCTCGCCGAATATGCCGAGGTCGAGGCAGGAGAAGTCCATGTCCACGAGGGAGCTCACCTTGTGGGCGAGCCCTCTCTTGAGGCAGAGGGCGAGGACGACGGGAGCGTCGGCGATGAAGGCGATGCTACCCGGGGCGGCGGTCTTCGAGAGGCCGAAGGCGGCGCAAGAGGAGAGATCGCGGATGGTGTCGCGGTCGTCCACTATCACCACCTGCCAGGGCTGGAGGTTGCACGCCGAAGGGGCGAGGCGGGCGCATTCGAGAATCCAGGCGAGCTCGCCGGGGCGGAGGGGTTCGGGACTGAAGCGCCTCACGGAGCGGCGGAGGCGACAGAGGGAGAGGAAGTCGAAATCAGTTTTCATCGTCGTCCCCTGCATCGGTTCGGAAGACGGCCCAGACGGGGCGGTGGTCGGAGACCTGGAGCGAGGCTTTTCTGTCCTCGTCGCCGTACATTTCCTCGTCGAAGCGGAAGACTCCCCAGCGGCCGGTGAACTCATGGGCGGTGTAGCGTTCCTGGAAGACTATCTGGTCGTAGGTGGAGGAGTCGGATATGGTGGTCTTCACGCCGCGCACGAGCATGACGAGGGAATCAATGCCGGTGAGGCGGGCGAAGCGGGGGGAGCCGGGTTCCTCGTTGAAGTCGCCGGTGAGGATGACGTCGTTCTCCGGGCCGTTGCGCTTCTGGACGTACTCGAAGGCGGAGGCGAGGGCGTCGAGCTCCATCTCCCGCTCGGGCGCGCGTTTCGACTTGTAGATGATGTGGACGGTGATGAGGGTGAAGTCGAAATCGCCGCAGCGGAAGTCGGCGTAGTAGGGCTCGCGGATGAAGCGGTCCATGGTGTCGGGATAGAGGCGGGGTCGGGAGGCGGAGAGGAGGTCGGAACGGTAGAGGAAGCCGTAGCGTTCCTTGACGCCCCTTCCTACGGGGTCGGAGACGAGGAAGGAGAAGGGCTTTCCGCGGCGGGCGAGCTCGGCGGCGCAACGGCGGAGGGCGTCGGCGTCGAGGAGTTCCTGGACGGCGATGAGGTCGTAGCGTTCGAGGACGTCGCAAATCCTCGCGAGTTCGGCGTCGTCGCGCGAGCGGGAGGAGAAGCGGCGGATGTTCCAGGTGGCGAGGGTGAGGCGGCCGGAGGGGGAGGAAGGGGCCGCTTCCCTGCCGGAAGCCGCGGGCGCGGCGGGAGAGGCGGAAGGATTCAGGACGGCGAGGAGGCGGTCGAGGATGCAGGAGGGGTCGCTCTCGAGGACGGCGAAGGCGGTGGTGAGGGTGAAGAAGACGAGGACGAGGAGGAAGACCCTTCTCATCGCCGCTCAGTCCCTCAGTATCACGTTCCAGTAAGCCTCGGAGACGAAGTTCTGCCAGGAGTCGAGCACGCGGGTGGGAGCGATGTTGAAGAGGGGGCTCCACTTGGGCTCGCGGGGCTCGCTGAGGAGGGTCATGCCAGCTTCGGCGGGGGTGCGGCAACCCTTCTTGG
Source organism: Planctomycetota bacterium (assembly GCA_003644275.1). Classification (GTDB taxonomy): domain Bacteria; phylum Planctomycetota; class B143-G9; order B143-G9; family B143-G9; genus B143-G9. The sequence goes on along the minus strand of QNBY01000008.1, from coordinate 9,317 downwards.
AGTTGCAGGAGACGCAGGCGAGGACGCAGTTTTCCCAGCAGGAGCGGCCGCCGCGGGAGAGGGGGACGATGTGGTCAATGGTGAGTTCCTTGGAGCCGGGGGAAGCGCCGCAGTACTGGCAGCGGTACTTGTCGCGCATGAAGAGGGCGCGGCGCGTGAAGGCGACGCGGAAGCGGGGCATTCCGTTGTAGCGGACCATCTTCACGACGTCGGGCACGGCGAGGCGGATGCTGGGGCTCGCGAGGGCGGGCTTGTCGAGGAAGCGGGAGAGGTCGGCCCAGCTCTGGAGGTCGTGGAGCGTGTATTCGCTCTCGTGGACGACGTGCGCTATGTCGCGGTAGAGCCAGACGATGGCGCGGCGGACGGGAACGGTGAAGACGGGGTGCCAGGACCTGTTGAGGACCAGGGTGGGCCTGTCGAGCAATTTTGCGGCGGCGTCCGAGTTCATCATCCTAATTATAACGAGGCGGGGGCGGATATCAATGTGAAAATAAGGGGACGGAGCGGGGAAGCGGGCAGGATTTGCATATTATTTGCAAATCTGCGTTCGGGGGGTACAATATGGGCATGACGGAAGGAGAGATAGCGTCTCTTTTCAAGAAGCACGGTCTTTACCGGACGGCGGCTCGGGAGCGGATAGTTCGGCTTCTGGCGGAGGAGCGGCGGCCGCTGTCGGCGGCGGAGATACGGGCGGGGCTCGCGCCGGGGGGAGCGGACCTCGCGACGGTGCACCGGACTTTGAACACGCTGTCGCAGCACGGGATAGTGACTGCGTTTCCGTCCGGCGGGGGCAAGAGATACCTTCTGGACCTGGAGGACCGGCACGGGCACGTGGCGCTCTGCCTGGGGTGCGGGGCGAGTTCGGCCATTCAGTCGTGCTCGGACGCCCAGTTGAGGCGCGAGGCCAGCGCGGTGGGGGAGCGGGAGGGGTTCCAGGTGATAAGCCACTCGGTGATACACTTCGGCTACTGCGCGAAGTGCCTGAGGGAAGACAAGAAGCCATGCAAGGAGGAACGGCCATGACGAGGAGACTTGCGGCGGTTTCGGTTCTGGTGGCCGCGGCGCTGGCGGCGGTGTTGCTCCATCCGCCGGGCGCGAAGGGAGAGGACGCGGGGGCGAAGCACGTGCTCTGCACCTTCTGGCCCGAGTACGTCTTCGCGCTGAACGTGGCGGACGGGGTGGAAGGGGTGAGGCTGGACATTCTGATACCGCCCGCGGGGGGTTCGCCGCACGAGTACCAGTTGTCGCCCGCGGACCTGGAGAAGGCGGCGAGGGCGGATTTGATAATCGCCAACGGGTATCTGGAGCCGTTCATGGAAAGGCTCGTGAGGGCGTTTCCGAAGACGCCGGTGGTGAGGACGGCGGACAGCGTGGCGCTGATTCCCAACGAGGGGACCGACGAGCATACGGCGCGGCGGCTCAGGTGGAACCCGCACACGTGGCTGTCGGTGCTGAACGCGATCTGCGAGACGGACGCGATACGGGCGGCGCTGACGCGGGTGTACCCGGCGGGGGCGCGGCGGTTTTTGGAAAACGCGGCGGCGTACCAGCGGCGGCTTCTCGAATTGCGGGGGGAGATGCTCGAGGCGTCGTTTTCCTTCCGGCGCCGGAAGATAGTGACGTTCCACAACGCCTACGCCTACATGGCGAGGGAGTTGGGGCTGGAGGTGACGGCGGTGATCATGGAGGTGGCGGGCAAGGCGCCCTCCCCCGCGCGGGTGGCGGAGATAATCGAGCGCATACGCAGGAGCGGGGGCGCCGCGGTGTTCGCCGAGCCCCAGTTTCCCGACCGGGTGGCGAAACTCATAGCGGAGCAGACGGGGATGAAGACGTGGGTGCTCGATCCGGGAGTTACGACGCCGCCCACGAAGGACGCCTACGAGAAGGTGATGCGGGCGAACCTGCGGTCGCTGTCGGAAGCGCTGGGGAAGCGATGAGCGAGCGGGCGGCGATACGCATACGCGGGCTCGAGGTGGTGTTGGGGGGAAGGGTCATCCTGGAGGGGGTGGACCTGGACGTGCCGGAGGGCTCCATCACCGCGCTGATAGGGCCGAACGGGGCGGGGAAGTCCACGCTGCTGAAGGCGATACTGGGGCTCGTTCCCTACAGGGGCAGCATAGAGATGAGGGGACCGAGGGAGGGGCGCAAGCCGAGGCTGGGCTACATTCCGCAAGCGCTGAGCATAGAGAGGGAGAACCCGATAAGGATGAGCGATTTCCTGTTGCTGTCGTCGCAGCGGCGGCCGCTCTGGCTGGGGGTCGGCCGGGCGAGGAGGCGGGCGGTGCTGGAGGCGCTGGAGCGGACGGGCGCGCACAGGCTCGCGGATCATCCCATCGGAAAGCTGTCCGGCGGCGAGCTGCAGAGGGTGCTGCTGGCGAAGATAGTGCTCGAAAGGCCGGACATAGTGCTCATGGACGAGCCGGCGTCGGGCATAGACATTGCGGGCGAGGCCATGTTCTGCGGGCTCGTGCAGGAGCTGCACGACGAGACGGGCTTCACGCTGGTGCTGGTGAGCCACGAGCTCTCGGTGGTGAGCCACCACGCCACCTACGTGGTGTGCCTGAACAGGCGGGTGAAGTGCTCGGGGGCGGCGCTGGAGACGCTGACGCCGGAGAACCTGCGGGAGCTTTACGGGCCGCAGGTGGGGCTCGTGAGGCACCAAGAGGAGTTCAAGGAGGGAATGCATTGTTCGCGCCTGTGACCAGCAAGCGGAGGGACGAGCGGTGAGCGGCGCGGCGGAATGGCTCTACTCGGCCGCGTGCGGCGCGGTGAAGGCGTTGCTGCCCTTCGAGTGGGCGCAGAAGTCCTTCATGCACACGCCGTTTCTCACGATCGTGGTGGTGGCGCTTCTGACGGCGGTGGTGGGGACGATAGTGGTGAACGCGCGCATGGCGTTCTTCACCTCGGCGATAGGGCACTCGGCGTTTTCGGGAGTGGCGGCGGGCATACTGATGGGGATAACGGATCCGGGGCGGCTGACGCTCGTGATGGTGGGGTTCGGGTGCCTTGCGGCGGTTCTGATAACGTGGCTGGGGAGGCGGTCGTCGGTGCCGCCGGACTCGCTGGTGGGGGTGGTGCAGACGCTGGCGGTTGCGGCTGGGATAGTGGTGATAACGGCGTTTCGGTTCCAGCGGACGGAGCAGTTCCTGTTCGGGGACGTGCTGTTCGCCACGAAGGGAGAGCTGGGGGCGCTGTTTCTGACGTTCCTCGTTCTTCTCGTGCTGGCCGCGCCGTCGTACAACCGGCTGCTTCTCATCGGGCTGAACTCCGACCTGGCGCAGGCGTGGGGGGTGAGGACGCGGGCCTACGAATATTTGTTCGCGGCGGCGGTGGCGGTGGTGGTGATGATGTGCGTGAACGCGGTGGGGGTGCTGCTGGTGACGGCGATGATCATCATACCGGCGGCGGCGGGGCGCAACTTCGCGTGGAGCGCGGGCTCGATGTTCTGGATGTCGCTTCTGGTGTCGCTGGTGAGCGGCGTGGGGGGATTCGCGGGGAGCTGGTACCTGAAGGCGGCGGCGGGGGCGACGATAGTGCTAGCGGCGGGGGTGCTGTTCGCGCTGTCCTACGTCGTGTTCGCGCTGAGGAGGAGGACGATGCGGCGGCGGTCAGTCCAGGAGGGGGACGAGCGCGCTTAGGTCCGAGGCCACGACGTGGGGCCGCAGGCCGCTTTCGGCGAGCATTTCCTCGGTGGTCTCGCCGCTGAGGACGAGGACGGCGGTTATTCCCGCGTCGAGGGCCATCCTCATGTCGGTGTAGAGCCTGTCGCCCACGAAGGCGAGTTCAGAGAGGTCCAGGCCGAGGCGGCGGGCCGCTCCCTCAACCATCTCCACCATGGGCTTGCCGAGGTAGTGCGCCTTCACGCCTGTGGTGCGCTCGATGAGGGAGGTTATGAGGCCGGAATCGGGTATGGGGCCGTCGGGGGTGGGGCAGACGAGGTCGGGATGAGTGGAGTAGAGGGGGAGCCCGGCCTGGACGAAGCGGACGGCCTTCAGGAGTCTCTCGTAGGTGAGGGTGAGGTCGAAGGAGGAGAGGACGGCCCGTGGGGAGCGCTCGTCGTGCTCGACGCCGAGGGCGGCCAACTGCCTCACGAGGGAGGGGGTGCCGAGGACGTAGACGCGGGTGAGGCCGCGTTCGAGCAGGAAGCGGCCCGCGAGCTCGCCGGAGGTGAATACGTCGCCGGGGACGGCGGGGAGGCCGAGGCGGGCGAGTTTGGCCGCGTATTCCTCCGGCGTTCGGGAGCAGTTGTTGGTGATGAAGAGGCGCTTCCTACCGGTCTCGGCGAGGCGGCGGACGAAGCGGTCCGCGCCGGGGAGGAGGCGGTCTCCGAGGTAGGTGGTGCCGTCGAGGTCGAGCAGGAAGCCCCTGAGGCGGGCGAGGCGCTCCGTGTCTCCGCGTAGGACGGGAGGGGAATCACTCATAGCGGAGCGCCTCGATGGGCGAGAGGTTGGCGGCCTTTATCGCCGGATACATTCCGAAGACGATGCCGACCAGCGCCGAAATGCTGAAGGACAACACGATTGAGAACCAGGTCACGATTGCCTTCCAGCCGGCGAACTGGACTATCGCCCAGGCGCCGGCTGCGCCAAGTAAGACGCCGATGAACCCTCCGGTAACGGCGAGGATGACGGTCTCGAAGAGGAACTGCATGAGTATGTCGGCCTTCTGGGCTCCGACGGCGCGGCGCGTGCCGATCTCTCGGGTGCGCTCCGTCACGGTGGCGAGCATGATGTTCATTATCCCGATGCCGCCGACCAGGAGGGAGATGGAGGCGATGGAGACCATGACAATGTCGAATATCTCCTGCTGCTTCTCCGACTGGGCGAGGAGTTCCTTGGGGACGACCACCTCGAAATCGTGGCGTGGGTGGTTGCGGTTGAGGTAGTTCTTGATGAGGGCGGCGGCGTACTCGACGTAGTCGGAGCTCTCCATGCGGAAATACATCTCGTCCAGTTCGACTTCTATCATCTCCATGGAGCCTATCTCGGCGCTGGCGGAGACGGTTCCGAAGTCGGCGAGGGCGGTGGCGAGGGGGACGTATATGTCCTTGTTCACGTCGCGGACCTCTATCATTCCGCCGGTCTCGACGGTCTTGGGCTCCATGAGGCCGACCACCTCGTACCACTTGTTGCCTACGCGGATCTTCTCGCCGATGGGGTTGCGGTAGGAGAAGAGCTGTTTCCTGGCGTCGGCGCCGAGCACGCAGACGCGGTTGAGGAGTTTCTCGTCGAGGGGGGTGATGAAGCGGCCGCGCATGACGTGGTGGTTGGTGACGTCGATGTAGGAGGCGGAGGTCCCCATAACGTGGGAGTCGGCGCTGCGGTCCTGCCAGAAGACCTTCTGGCGGAGGTCCCTCATGGCGACGGAAGCCTTGAGGCGCTCGATGGTGTCGCAGAGGTGGCGGTATTCCTCCAGGGTTACGCCGTACTTGAGGATGGAGAATCGCCGGCTGCCCGTCGTCTTCTTCTTGGACTCGACCATGACCTTCTTGCTGAGGACGCGGACGTTCTCGATGCCCATCATCTTTATCTGCTGCTGGGCCTGGAAGCGGGCGCCCTCGGCGATGGAAAGCATGGCGACGACCGCGCCCACGCCGAAGATTATTCCCAGCACGGTGAGGAAGGACCGCAGGGGGTGCAGGGCGAGGTTGAGCAGGCCTACCTTGATTATCTCGATGATGTCCATCAGCCGTTCCCTTTACGGGCCTTTTCAATCGGATCGCGCATTATCTTCCGGTTCTCCGAGGGGTCTTTTCCTCCCCCTGTTTTCGCCGTTCCGGCGGCCGCGGGGCCTGCGGGAGGGCTCCACGGAGGGTTGAAGCGAGGGGACGGGCGGCGGAGTGGGGGCGTACACCTCTCCCGTCACGGGGGCGCCGTCGGCGGTGGAGGGCGGGTACTGGAATATCTCGTCCCCTTCCTTCAGGCCCTTTTCGACCACCACGTAGTCGTTGTTGTGGTCGCCGAGCTTGACGCGGCGCGCCTCGCAGGTCTCGCCGGGACCGGTCTTCAGATAGACGATGGGGTGTCCGTCCTTTTCGAAGACGCATTCGAGCGGGACGATGAGGACGTCGCGTATCGTCTTGACGAGTATCTTCACCTTGACGGTGGAGCCGGGGGTGAGGCGCTCGTCGTACTTGTCGATGAGGATCTCGCAGGGGACGACCTTGGTGCTGGTGGGGTCCCAGTAGCGGATGTTGCGGGCGGAGCGGGCCTTGCTGGTGACCTTTCCGGTGTACTTCGCGTTGTCGAGGGCGGGGACGGTTATAATCGCGGGGAGGCCGACCTTTATCTTGGAAATGTCGGACTCGAGCACCTGGACGGAGACCTTCATCTTGGTGGTGTCGGGGATGTGCATGAGGACCTGGCCGGTCCAGATGGTGTTTCCGGGCTTGAGGCTTTCCTTGATGTCCTCGCCGCCGTAATAGAAGCGCCTGGAATCGCCGCTTCCGTAGTAGACGACGCCGTCGGCGGGGGCCTTGAGGGCCATCTTTCCCAGCCTTTCGCGGAGGCGCTTCAGGTCTCTCTTGATGGACTCGAGTTTCTTCTCGGCGCGGCGTATGGAGGCGCGGCGCTGGGCGGCCTTGGACTTCACGTTGCTCTTCATGCGCTCGTACTTGCGCTTGAGGTCCTCGACCGCCTCGCGCTTGGAGGCGAGCTGGCGGGGGAGTTCGTACTCGAGGTAGATTCGGTAGTCTTCCTCGGCGTTCTTGAGGTCGGCCTTGCGCTGTTCGAGGAGAATGCGGGCCTTCTCGAGGTCGCTGAGGGTCTTGAGCTGGCGCTCGATGAGATAGGGCATGTCGGTGACCTCGGCCTCCACCTCGCGGAGCTGCTGTCGGGCCTTGCGAATGCGCATTCTGAACTCGCTGCGCTTGCGGGGCACGTCGGAGTTCAGGAAACGGACGAGCTCTTCCTCGGCGTCCCTTATTTCCTTTTCGACCTTGAGGAGGCTGGCCTGGTCGTCGCGGGTGGCGATGACGTCGTCCTCGCGGGCGCGGACGAGGGCGTCCTCGGCTTCCTTCAGGGCGACCTCGAGGTCCTCTATCTGCTTTTGCACGTCCTGGGTGTCGAAGCGGAGGACGACGTCGCCCTTCTTGACCTGGGTTTCCTCGGGGATTATCCACTCTATCTTGGCGTTGCCGCGGAAGTCGGCCTTTATGGGGTGGCTCTTGAGGGACTGGAGGGAGCCTTCCTCGGTGACGGATATCTCGAGGGTGTCCTTCTTGACCTTGAAGGTGGGAATCTCGACGGCTTCCTTCTTCTCGCCCTTCCAGACGTCGTAGCCGTAGTATCCTCCCACGCCGAGCGCGGCGAGGAAGAGGAACAGGACGAAGAGTTTGCCCCTGGTCCAGAACTTGCGGGGAGGGGCTATGTGAGTCATTCCTCCGATGATGAGGGACTGCTGCTGGGGGACCTTGCCGGCGTCTTCGCTCATTTCAGCCATTCTCCTTCCTCATCGATCTTGAGCTCGCCCAGCATGGAAAGGAAGCGGAGGTAGGCGAGCTTGTAACTGACGCGGGCGCGGTTGAGGGCGTCGGTGGCGCTCTGGACCCTGTTGATGGCGTCGTTCATCTCGCGCGAATCTATCTTTCCGAGGTCGAACTCCAGCTCGGCGCCTTCCTTCTTTCGTACCGCGGCCTCGTAAGACCGCATGGCGTTTTCGAGCGTCCTCCTGGCGTTGAGGAGTTGGCGCACGCGGCGGCGTATTTCCTTGACGTTGCTCTCCTGCTGGCGCTTGAAGTCGCGGACGTAGATGGTCCAGCTCTGGAGGAGCGAGCGGTACTGTTTCTTTCGGCTTTCCTGGTCGAGGTTGTAGGACCAGAGGATGGAGGCGGACCAGTCGGTGTTGTGCTCCTCGTAGCCCTCGGAGCTCTCGTCCACGAGGGGGAAGGAATAGGAGAGGTTGACGTGCGGGACGTTGCGGAGGCGGTAGAGGCTGAGGAGGAAGTTCCTGCGCCTGTCCTCGTATCGGTCGCGCTGGGTCTGGTAGTCGGGGTTGTTGGCGAGGGCCTTGCGGATGACCTCGTCCATATCTATCTCGCCGATGGGCTTGACGGAGAGGGGTTCGTCCACGAGCTCGATGTCGTATTCCTGTGGGATGCCGAGCTTGAGTTTCAGGTCGTCGAGGAGCTCGGCGTAGTTTTCCTTGGCGTCGATGATGGCCTGGCGGGCGTCTATGAGGTTTTCCTCGGCGACGTTGACGTCGGTGAGCGTCCTGCGGCCGCGGTTGTACTCGAAACGGACGAGGTCGTAGGCGTCCTGGGCCTTCTTGAGCCTCTCGTTCTGGCTTTCGAGGGACTTGCGGGCGTTGATGGTGTCGTAGTAGAGTTGGACCATGTTGATGAGGTAGTTCTCGCGGTTTCGCCTGAACTGGCGCTGGGAGTAAACCCAGTTGCGCTCGGCCTGGATAATGCTCTCCCGCCATTCCGCATAGCCGCCCGGGCGGAGGTAGATGTCCAAGGAGAGGGAAAGCATGGTGGAGAGGGACATGGATTCCCTGTCGGGGGGGGAGGAATAATGGGAGCGGTCGGCCGAGGTGGCGAGTTTCAGGCTGCCGTTCCAGGGCAGTTTCTGGCTCAGGGAGAAGTTGATGCCCTGGGACTCGCTGTCGTTCTTGAAGTTGTAGGAGGCGGAGACCGTGCCGCCGAAGACGGGGCGATAGGAGCGCAGGGTGGCCCTGAGGGATTCCTCGGCGGAAGCGAGGGATTCCTTGTAGGCGAGGAAGGTAATGTCGTTCGCCTGTGCCAGTTCGAGGAACTTCACTATGTCGAGCCTGACCTTCTTGCGGCCGTTCACCACCTCCACCACGAAGGGGAAGGTCCTCTCGCGGGGCGCGGTTTCCTCGCTCTTCCTGCGGGGCGGAAGCGGCTGGCGGGAGATGACCTCGGCGAAGTTCGTTGAACGGGTGAGCTCACCGAGGGCTTCCCTGGCCTCAATCGAGGAGAGTTTCGTGGGGTAAACCCTGTCCTCCTCCGAGACGCATCCGGCCGAGACGAGCATCAGCAACAGTGCGACGACCGACAGTGTTCTGCAACTCACGTGGCATCCTCCACCCGCCGCACGGCGCGGCGTCGTGTCTCCCCTCATGCGTGCGTACGGTGAATGTTATTATATTTGACGCGCTACGCACTTTTTGCTCCCTTTTCGGAGGCGGCCGGGGTGAAATGTGGTAAAATCGGCCGCCGAGAGAAAGGAACCGATGAGAGTTTCCGAAAAGGGGAAAAAGAGGCTCGAGCTTTGGGGCAAGCTCCTTGCGGCGGCCATTGCGGTCGTGCTCGTGGGGGGGCTCGTGGCGATACTGTTCCACAAGCCGAGTTCGCC
>QNBY01000007.1 GCA_003644275.1 Planctomycetota bacterium | reverse complement strand
CGGTGCAGGCTCATGCTCTCGTTTCCCGAGCTGAAGGAAAGGGTTCCGGAGCAATGCCTGCGCCTCCTGGCGGGAGTGGAGTGCGACGCCGGGCGGCTCGCGGAGGAACTGGCGGGCGGAGACGGGGGGGCGACGGCGCGGCGGGTGCGCGACCTCGCCGCCTTGCTCGGCGCGGCGGGAGGCGAAAAGTGGGCCGAGGGCGCGGCGGTGTGGGCCGCCTTTCCCTTCTTCGGAGGACCCGGCGTGGTGTGGACCCGCTTCCCGCTGGACCGCCTGCCGGAGGAGGGAAGGGCGCGGAAGCTCATGCTGCTCGCCCGGCGGGGGCACGATCCGCGCCTGGAGGAGGAGACGCAGTGGTTCAGGTTCGTGAGAGGGGCCGCGCTGAGCGCCGCGCTGGCCGGCATGTTCGCGGACGACCTTCCCGCCGACGCCGACGACTGGGAGCGCGCGCTCGCCTGCGCCTCGCCTGAGTCGCTCCGGGCCTTCCTGGAGCGGCATGGAAGCAGGAAGGGAGCGACGCCGTTCTGGACTCCCGCCGTCTCCCTGTTCACCGCGAGGGGCGAGGCGGACGTGCTTCTCGCCGCGGCCGCCGGGGCGTGGAAGGCGGCGGAAGGCCCCGCGAGAGCCGCGGCCTGCAACGCCGCCTGTTTCCTCTGCGAGGCGCTGAACGACCGCGACGGGCTGGACGAATGGGTTGAGAGATTGTGCGAGGTGAAGGCGGCCGACGAGGCGGGGCTCACCGAACGCTTCCGCGATACGGCCTCGTTCTCTTTCTCCCGCTTCCGCGCGGCGCGCAGGGCCGGCGAGGGGAAGGAAGCGCTTCGGTTCCTCGCCGAATGGTTCGCCCGCGGCGGGGCTTCGGACGAAAGCGACGCGGCGTTGAAGGCCTTACTGGACGACTACGGGGAGGCGTTCTCCACCTGGGCGTCTTCCTCGCCGTGGGACGCGGCGGTGTTCATATCCGGCCGCGGCCCGGCCATGAGGAAGTACCTCTTGGAGAAGTGCGGCGAGGCGAGGGGCGAAGTGGAGAAAGCGCTGAAGGGATTGACGGGGGAGGACGAGGCCGAAGGGGCCGATCACTCGAACAAGTAGGACCTCAGCTTGAAAAGCGAAGGAAGGCGGGAGTTCACCCAGGAGCGGAGGAGCTTCGCGTCCACCCTCCGGTATTCGGCGCCGCCCGCGCGTATATAGTCCACGAGCAGGTCGGCGGCGGCCATGTCGCCGAGGACGTAACGGGCGACCGCGCCGAACCACCGGCAACGGGGGTCGGGGTCGCGCTCCATGGCGGCGAGCCGCTTGGACACGGGGCCGCTCGCCGAGCCCAACAGCGCTATTCCCATGGCGGCGGCGGCGCGCACGCGGGAGTTGCCCTCGGCGGCGGGGTCGAGCATGGCGGCGAGCGCGTCGAGCGCCGCGCCGTCCCCGAGGAGCCCGCACGCCACGGCGGCCTGGACGCGGGTGGGCGCGTCGGCGCTTCCGCGCAGCACGGAGAACAATTCGGGCAGGAATTCCTCCCTGCCGCTGAAGCCGATCCCGAGGCAGGCGGCGCGGCGGACCTGCGCGGAAGGATGGCGCAGGAGCGGCACCACGGCCTCGAGCGCGTCGAGGCGTCCGCTCAAGCCGACGGCGAGGGCGGAGAAGGCGAGGAAGTTCTCGTCGTCCGACCGCTCGAGCTCGCGCTTCAGCATGAGGACGTAGGCGGGGCCGGGCTTCAGCGAGGCGAGCGCGAACGCGGCGCAGCCCCGCAGGTAGTTGCCGTCGGAGGAGCGGGCGAGCCTACGGTCGGTTATCACGCCGTACAGGACGGGCAGGGCGGCCTTGTCGCGCAACAGGGCGAGAGCGAAGCAGGCGTTGGCCCGCAGGTCCACGTTCGTGCTGTGCTCGATGACGGAGACGAGGGTCTCCAACACGCCTTCCGCCCGGATGAGACCGAGCGAGAAGGCGGCCGCCGACCTCACGGCGGGGGAGGGATCGTTCTCCAGAACGCTTATGAGCGGCTCGCGGTAGGGCAGGCCGCCGAGCAGCACGAGCGCCATCGCGGCCCCTATGCGGGTAACGCCCTTCTCTCCCTTTGAGGGCGGGGAGACGAGGGTGGACTTGAGGAAGTTCAACGGCTTGTCCGAACCCAGCATCCCGAGGGCGATGAGAGCCACCACCGAGGGGTCGAGCGAGTTCTCGTCCGCGCCGGAGGGCAGGGCGGCGAAACGCATGAGGGAAGCGGCGGCGCGCTTGACGTCCGTCCTCGTGCGGACGGCACCGAGGGCGGCTATTGCGCCGGTGCGAAGTATCGGCTTGCGGGAGGACGCCGCGGCCTCGATGACGGCGAGCCTTCCGGGGAGGAAGGTACGGGCGAGGCCCAGCGTGAGCGCGGCCGCGGCCCCGGGCGCGCCTTCCTTCTCGAACTTCCTTATTCGGGAGGAAAAGGCGGCGAGAGCGGCTTCGGGCCGGGCCTCGTTCACGAGGGAGGAACATTCCTCCCAGGCGCGGACGGCGGGAAGCAGCTCCGCGTCGTTCGAAACGACGGGATCCGACAGCGCGTCCGCCCCGGCCACGGCCAGCGCCACCGCGGCGGTCCGGCGGACGCAGCCGTCCACGTCGTACAAAAGGGAGCGGAGCGTGCTCAGCGCCGAAGGGGTGCCCAGGTGGGCCAGGGCGAGGGCGAGGTGGCAGCGGACGAAGGGCACGTTCTCGTGTATGGCGATGGTGTTCAGCGTGCGCTCCACCACCATCATGTCGCCGGTGTAGTCGTCGGCCCCGGGATGCGGGCGCGCGGCCATGCGCCTGCCCAACTCGGCCAGCGCCCATATTCCGGCGGTCCTGATGGAGGGGGAGTTGGCGTATTCCCTCAGGTAATGCCCGATGACGCGCGGCCCCGCTTCCTCGGACAACATGCCGAGGGCGGTCGCAACGGAGACGCGGACGCGGGCGTCGCGGTCGGTGAGGCTCGCGAGGAGCTCGGGGAGGGCGCGGGGATCGGCGAGATAGACCATCCCGGCGAGGAAGGCGGAGCGGACCTTGTACTCGCCGACGCGGCGGGTGTCGCGGTAGGTGTCGAGAAGCAGGCGGGTGTAGTCGAGGCCGCCCAGCTCGCCGATGGAGACCGCGGCGCACGCGCGCAACTCGGGATCGGGATCGGCGAGGGCGCGCGCCAGGCGGGGGAGCTCCTCGCGGTATCCCACGGCCCCGAGCGCCATCGCGGCGTACCGGCGGATATCCTTGAAACGCAGGCCGGGCGGCAGGTCGGACGCCCTGAAGCGCCGTTCACCGCTCACTATCTCGCCCAGTATCTTCGCGGCGGCCGAGCCCATCCACTTGAGCTCGGCGGTGGCCTGCGCGTGGAGCACTTCGTCGAGCTCGCCGCGGTAGCCGAGCAGGATGAGCATCTTCAGCAGTTCGGACGGGGAGGCCTGCCTGCCGGAATACCTGAACGGACGGGGCCGCACGAGGTAATCCCTGTGGTCCTTCCACCAGGCGTCGAAGTTCCTGGCGGCCGCCTCGCGCTCGGCGTAGGAGGAAAGCCCGCTCCTCCCGGCGGGAGGGCCGGACTTCTTGGGAGCCGCCTCCTCCGCCCCCACGATCACCGCGGAAAGGGCGAGGAACAGAGCGAGCGCCGCCGAGAACCTTGCGATACTTCCCATAGCACTTATCCTAATGCCGAAAACCGCGGAAAGTTACGTTTCGCCCCCCCTTCGGGACGGAGAAAAACCGTGAGGAAGAAGACGGCCTTTGCCCTCATCGTCCTCATACTATTGATGCAAGCGGCCGGGGGAACGTTCCCGTCGGCCGGAGAGACCCCCGCGCCCGCGGCGGACGAGGGGCCGGTTCCGGCGATATTGTACATGTTGAAGCGGGACATTCAAAGCGGAAACGAGAAACGCATCCGCGCCGCGCTGGAATACGCCGCCGGATGCGGGCCGGAGGAGGTGAGGGCGCTCGTGCCGGAGGCGCTGGGGAACCCCGCGGCGGGGCGGTGGGCGCGCGAGGCGGTGCTTCGCAGGCCGGAGGATTTTGACGAGTTCGCCGAACGGATATCCGCCTTCGCCCGCAGGAAGGGAGATGCGGAGCTCATGTTCGCCTATCCGTGGGAGGGAAGAGCGGCGGATTTCAAGGAAGCGTACTCCCGGGCGTCGGGAAGGAGCCGGGCGCGCCTTCTCGCGCTCGCCGCCCGCCCCGCGCCGCCGGAATGGGTGGTGGGGCTCGCCGAGTTCGAGGCGGAGAATCCGGCGGCGGGCGTCCTCACCGCGGACGCCGCGCGGCTGGTCATGTTCATGGCCGGAAAGGGCGAAGCGCCCGTCTCCCTGCTCGCCGTGCCTCCCGCGCTGCCGCCCGTCTTCTACGAGCGGTTGGCGAGGGCGTGCGCCGCGAGGTTCGACGAGAGGGTGAGGGAAGGGCTGCGCGGGGCGCTCGAGCGCCGGAGGGAAGGGAACGTCGAATGGGGGAGGAAGGCGCTGGCCGTCCTGCTCCGGAAGGGCGACCGCCCGCCCGGGGCGGTTTCCTTCCTGGCGGAGACCGGGGGGGTGCCGCCCGCGATGGACCGTCTCGCCGCCTCCCTGCTCACGCGCCTCCGCCCCTCGGAGAAGGAGGCGGCCGCCCTGTTCGGGGGTGAGGGAGAGGCGTTCCCGTGGTTCACCTATTGCGCCGCCTGCCGCGCGGTCCCGGAGTTGCTCGGCACGGTCGCGCTTCCCGATGCGTCGGGCGCTCCGCCGTCCTTCGGGCCGGTGTTCGCCGGGGTGGTTGCGTCGCGCCGCGCCGCGGGAGTCGGGTTCCACCTGCCTCCCTCGCTCGACGGCGGTTTCTGGCGGGAGCTGGCGGCCGCGCTCGGCGACGGGAGGGGGATGAGCGAGGAGTTCGCCGCCTCGCTCGCGCGGTCGGCGGTGAGGGCGGAGAACCTCTCGCTCGCCGACTTCCACCGCCTTGCCGCGTTGTTGGAGCGGCGGGGATTCGAAACGGAGCGCCGCCGCATGGAGGAAACGGAACGGACGGCGGCGGCCCTGCTTCGGGGAGGGAAACCGCTGGCGATGCGCTGGGCGTGGGAAAGCGCCTTCGGCGGGACCGCTCCCCCCGGAAAGCTCGGGGCGCGGGCGGCGGCGCTGTTCCTCGCGCGGGGCGCCGCCTGGGCGCTTCCCTTCGCCTCCGGCTTCGCGGCGGAGAGCCTCCGAACGAGCGGCTTTTCCCCCTCCGCCTTGGCGGTGAAGCCCGGTCTGTTGCCGCCCGCCGTCCGGCTGTGCGGGAGACTTCCCCACGGTCCCGTGATGAGCGCGGAGGAATTGCGGGCGCTGCACCCGCGGATGCGTCCCGCTGGAAAGGAAGGCCGGTTCGCGCTGTTCGCCGGAGAGGAGGAGGCCGTGGTGTGCCGGGCGGTGAGGGGCGGCTTCAGGGAGATACTGCCGCTGTACTGCTCCGGAGATGTGAGGCTCGTGGCGGGCGAAGGAGGGGGCGTCGAGCTGGAGGTGACCTCCCGTTTGCGGCCCGCCCCCGGCTTCAGGAGAGCGGGGAAGGACGCATGGCGCATGGAGCTGAACGATCCGGAGGAGGCGGACGATCCCGACGGAGACGGCCTCACCCTGCGGGAGGAGAAGGAGCTGGGGACCGCTCCCACCACCGGGGACACCGACGGGGACGGCGAGCCCGACGGGAGGGATCCCTCCCCCCTCGTGCCGGGGAGGGACAGGCCGGCCGGGCTCGTGCTGGCGGACGTGGCGGCGGCGTTGCAGGCGGGGCCGATTCCCGCGCCCGCCGGACTCGCGCCGCTCGCGCCCCTGAGGATAAGATGCGGCACGGCCTCGGTGCGCGTTCCCTTCCGGCAGTGCGTGCCCGCGGGGGAAGGGGACGGGATGGTTCTTCCCTTCCTCGTGGAGGCGGGCGGGCTTCCGATGTTCAGGATAGTGCGGGGCGGGCGGGCGTTCCTGCTCGGCCGGAAGGGAAGAAGGCTCGTGCTGCGGGAGGACGTTTCCGGGGATTGACCCGGCGGGGCAAGGGGATATGATTGCGGGCATGAGATGGAAGGCGTTTCTGCTCACGCTCGTGCTGCTGGCGATCGCCGCGGCCTGCAACGCGGGCAAGGTGGCGAGGGTGGACAGGAAACCTTCCTACAGCTACGCTCCCCCTCCGCCGGAAGACCTGAGCCTGAAGGAATACGATCGCGTGATAATCGGGCGCTTCCAGGTGCTGAACGGCATAGAGTCGCGGGACATAGGCGTGGACTTTCCCGAGCGCATATACCACAAGCTGAACTTTTACCATCCGCAGGCGTTCAAGGACGTCCGGTTGTGGGAGGCCGACCGTCCCGGCCTGCTGGTGACGGGCTACATAGTGGAGTACAACCCGTCGGGGCGGGTGAGGAAGGTTCTCCCGCGGGGGCGCGGGTCGGCGGTCTTCGGGGTCGAGGTGGTTTTGAGGGACAACCTGTCCGGCCGGGAGATCGCGAGGTTTTCCTACCGCGAACCCTGGTTCCGGCCCGATATGTCCGGGGAGGAGATAGTGGATGCCGTCGCCAGGGAAATCGCCGGTTACCTTGCTTATTGCCGTAGGCGTTAGCCTTCTTCTGCTCGCCGGCTGCGCGGGGGAGGGGAGGTACGAAGATCCGTCCGCGCCGACGCCGGTGAGCGAGTTCTTCTCCGACACCGATTTCAAGCTTCTCGCGCGGGGCGCGGCCGCGGAGCTCGCGGAAGGCCTCGCGGGACGCAGGGACGCGGTGCTGCTCTTCCTTCCGTTCCGCAACCGAACGGCTGACCGGATAGACATGTCGGCCCTCGCCGGGTCGGTGGCCGCCGAGCTCACGCGCATGGGCTTCCGAGTGGCGGACGCCGCGCTGCGGGAGCACCTCCGGGAGGAAGGGGCCGGGAAGGAGCTCGAGAGGGCGCGGCTCGCCGGGGCGGACGTGCTGGTGACGGGGAGGTTGTCCTCGGTCGCCGTGAGGCCCGCGCGCAACCGCAAGGTGGTGTACTACCTGCTCACGGTTGAGGCGACGGACACGGAGACGGGGATCACGATATGTTCGGTGGAGCGCGAGCTGAAGAAAGCCCTCCGCCGGACTCCGGTAGCGCCCTGAATCCCCAACGGAGAGGAGGACGGAGATGTCCCTGAGGCTCGTGATAGTGGACGACGATCCGGCGATACGGAAACTTCTCTCGAACATACTGACGAAGTGCGGCGACTTCCAGATCGTGGAGTTCGGGGAGGGAAAACCCGCGCTGGAGCACCTGGAGAAGGTGGGGGCGGACATAGTGCTGCTCGACCTGCTTCTGCCGGACACGAGCGGTTTCGAGGTGATGGAGGGGATGAACCGCCTGCTGGCGGACGAGGCGCTGACGATAGTCATAACCGGCCACGGCGACATGGAGAAGGCGATACGCTCGATGAGGCTGGGGGCGTTCGACTTCATAACGAAACCCATCCATGCGGAGGTGGTGGAACAGGCGCTGAAGCGGGCCTTCCGCACGGCGAGGCTCAAGCGGGCGATGGAGCTCCAGAGGAACCTGAAGCACTCCGCGATGGAGAGGATAATAGGCGAGAGCGAAGCGATAAAGGAGGTGAAGCGGCGGATAGTGACGAGCGCGCGGGACCGCTTCGCCTCGGTGCTCATAACCGGGGAGAGCGGGACGGGCAAGGAGCTGGCGGCGCGGGCGGTCCACGAGCTGTCGCCGCGGGGGGAGGGCCCGTTCGTGCCGGTGAACTGCGCGGCGATACCGGAAGCGCTGCTGGAGAGCGAGCTCTTCGGGCACGCGAAGGGCGCGTTCACGGGCGCCGACAGGGCCAAGAGCGGGCTGTTCGCGCTCGCGGACGGGGGAAGCATGTTCCTCGACGAAATAGGCGAGATGCCCATGTCGCTGCAGGCGAAGCTGCTGCGCTACCTCGACGACGGCATGGTGCTCCCGCTGGGCTCCACCCGCTGGATACGCACCGACGTGCGGGTGATCGCGGCCACGAACAAGGAGCTGGAGAAGGCGGTCGAGGAGGGAACGTTCCGCACCGACCTGTACTACCGGCTTTCGGTGATAGAGATTCGCATGCCGCCGCTTCGGGAGAGGAAAGAGGACGTGGTGCTTCTGATGGAGCACCACCTGTCGGACCAGGCCGCGCGGAGGGGGCTCGCCAAGCCGCGGCTGTCCGACGAGGCGATGGAGCTGCTGGTCGCGTACAAGTGGCCCGGCAACGTCCGGGAGCTCGTGAACCTGTGCGTGAAACTGGTGGTGGAGCACCCGGGCGAGGTGGTGAAGCCGGAGCACCTGGCGTTTTCGGGGACGGACCGCGAGAGGCTCGATGTGGACGTGAACCTTCCCTACGACATGGCGAAGCGGCGCGTGATGGAGCGGTTCACGGTGAACTACTTCTCGGCCCTTCTGGCGCGGCACGGCGGGAACGTGAGCGCGGCGGCGCGGGAGGCGGGGATAGAGAGGTCCTACCTGCACCGCATAATAAAGAAGTATGGGCTGAAGGAAGCGGCTAGCCGCTGACGGTGTGCACTCCGGTGCACTAAAGGGCGAGAGGGAGAGGCGGCGGCGATAACGCCGTAACTCCCGTTCAATACTGAAGATACCTTCACAAGCGCGCCTGCGCTGTTGTGTATTCCAGTGCACAGTGAGGGGGGACGCGACGCGGCCCTCGGCTCGGATTTTGCTTGTAACTTCTTTGCATTTCGCGTGTTGCGACAGAAGCGCGGACTTTGGCACGGGCCTTGCAACCTGAAAAGCGCCGGGCCGCGGAGATTTGAGGTATACTCCGGAAAGAACGGCGGCCTGGCGGGAGGTAAAAATGACTCTGGTCAGGTTGCACTCGAGCGAAGAATTCAGGTACGAGGTTCTCGAACAGACGGGGCCCGTGCTCGTGGTCTTTCCGGGCAGGGACTCGTTGCTGAGCGAGTTCGTCCTGGGGCAGCTCGAGCGGGTGGCGCTCCGGAGGGAACGCCTGAAGGTGATAAGCTACACCCCCGCCGACTCGCCCGAGGAGG
This sequence comes from Planctomycetota bacterium, assembly GCA_003644275.1. GTDB lineage: Bacteria > Planctomycetota > B143-G9 > B143-G9 > B143-G9 > B143-G9. The sequence goes on along the minus strand of QNBY01000007.1, from coordinate 6,526 downwards.
AAGAAGGAGTTACGTTGCTCGCGCTCTACTTCAACGGGAACTTCGTGGCCGCGACGAGCCGCTTCTACTTCGCGGAGCACATCGACGCGTGGGTGGAGCGCTCGCTGGACGAGTACCACAGGATAGTGGAGGAAGACGAGTAGGATGATTCCCGGCCTCGGCTCCCTGACGCTCATGGCGGCTTCCTCTCCCTCGTTCTTCGAGGGGCTGAGGGAATCGGCCGAGCGCGCGGTGGAGAGCGGAAGCTGGCTCGCGCCGGTGCTCGTCTTCGCCGCGGGGGTGCTCACGTCGTTCACGCCCTGCGTCTATCCCGTGGTGCCGCTCACGGTGGGCTACATAGGGGCGGCTTCGGGCGGCTCCAGGTGGCACGGCTTCACGCTGTCGTTGAGCTACGTCCTCGGCATGGCGGTGGTGTACACCGCCCTGGGACTGGTGCTCACCCAGGTGGTGAAGACGATGGTGGGGGCCTTGTCCGGCAACATGTGGGTGAACCTGGGACTCGGCAATCTCTTTCTGTTGCTCGCGCTGTCCATGTTGGGGCTTTTCGAGCTGAAGGCGCCCGCCTTCCTGGCGGACCGGTTTTCCCGCCGGGCCGACGAGGCGGGAAAGAGAGGCGGCTACGTCGGGGCTTTCATGGTGGGCGCGGTCTCCGCGCTGGTGGTGGGCCCCTGTACCGGTCCCGTGCTCGCGGCCATACTGACGATGGCCTCCGGCACGGGCTCGCTGCTGAAGGCGTCGCTGCTCATGTTTTCCTTCTCGCTCGGTCTGGGAGCCCTGTTGGTGCTGGCCGGCACCTTCGCCGGACTGCTCGCCTCGCTGCCGCGGAGCGGGCCGTGGATGAAGGCGGTGAAGGTGTTCTTCGGGCTGGTGCTCCTGGGGACGGCGGAATACTTCATATTCAAGGCGGGCGTGGCCTCCTTCTGATCCCGCCGGAAGGGAAAGGAAGAATGATGAGGAAGATAGCGACCGGGCTCGTCTTGCTGGCCACGGCGGCGCTGGTTTACGGCCTCGTGGCGCTGCAGGCGGCGTCGAAGGGCAAGAAGCCGAAGGAGGGCTCGAAGGTCGGGGAGACGGCTTTCGACTTCACCCTCGAGGACATAAACGGCGCCGAGCACACGCTGAGCGACTATCGGGAGGAGAAGGCCGTGCTTCTGGTCTTCTGGTATCTGGGATGCCCGCACTGCGTGAGGGAGATACCCGCCCTGAAGAAGCTGCACAAGGAATACGCCTCGAAGGGGCTGAAGATACTGGCTCTCAACGTGTACGACTCCCGCGAGAAGCTGAAGAAGTACGCGGAGAAGAACGGGATAGAATACACCATACTCGACGATTCGTCCCAGGAGATACTCCGCAAGTACGGAGTGGTGGGCGTTCCGACGAACATACTGGTGGACCTGAAGGGGGTCATCCGTTACAGGAACTCGCAGGCCCCTTCGGAGAAGCTGATAAAGAGCCTTCTTCCGAAGCCGAAGGAGAAGGACGGCAAGGGAGACGGCGGGAAGAAGTAGCGGTGTTTCCCTCCCGGCAGGGAAATATCGTAAACTTGCAATATACGAAACCCGAGTATCCTCGACGGCGTTCCAGCCCCGCGGGCCGGAGACGCCGACCGACGAAAGACGAATCCGAAGGAGAAGAGAGATGGCCGATGTACTGAGCGTGAACGAACAGAACTTCCAGAGCGAGATACTGGAGCACAAGGGCGTGGCGGTGGTGGACTTCTCCGCCGAATGGTGCGGCCCCTGCCGGTTCATCACTCCCATCATCGAGAACCTGCAGAAGCAGTACGCGGACGCGGCGGACGTGAAGTTCGCGAAGCTGGACGTGGACGAGGCGAGGAAGATAGCGCTGGAATACGGCATACGCGCGGTTCCCACCCTCATAGTGTTCAAGAACGGCAACGAGGTGGAGAGGATGCTCGGCGTGCAGCCCGAGGCCGTCATCCGCGACCGGGTGGAGAAGCACCGCGGTTGAGCCGACCGGCGGGCCGAGACAAGAGCGGGCGCGCAGTCGCCCGCTTTTTTTGTGCAGCCGAACGAGCGCGGGAGGCACATTCCTACGGGACGCGCGGCAATCCGCAAAAACCCAAGTTTTAGTTGACAAACGAACGAGTATATGTATAGTTGCTGACTACGTGCAAACCGTCACGCTTCGGCTACGGTCGGCGGAGGGAACCTATGAAATCACCCCGCTTTCTCTTTTGCCTGGTCCTCGCAACCACGGTGTCGGTGTTCGCCGCCCTCCTGTTCGCCGCCCCTGCGGCGGAGGCCGTCACCTTCTCGCTGGAGGTTTCCTCGGAGTACGGCTCGCCCTCTCCCGCCAGGGGAGTTTCGGTGTACCAGAGCGGCGTCACCGTGTTCTGCGCGGTGGATGAGTACGTCCAGGTCTCCGACGGGGTGAGGATGTACTGTTCGGGCTGGACGGGCACCGGAAGCGTGCCCGCGACGGGCTCGACGAACAGCTTCCACTTCGAGATATTCCTCAACTCCACCGTGACGTGGCTATGGGAGAGGTGGTACGAGCTGAAGGTGCTTTGCGACTATGAGATACCCTGCCGGCCCGCTCTGGGGGCGCATTACTACAAGGAGGGGACGGAGGTGGCGCTGGGCGCGCCGCTGTTCGTGGCGGACCTGCTGTTCGACGGGTACGCCGGCACGGGCGAGATACCCGCGGGCTCCGTCCACCATCTCGAAGTCACGATGAACTCGCCTTCCTCGATAACGTGGTACTACCGGGCGGCGGAGCTGATGCGGACGCCCCTCTTCGGCTCTCCGGCCGAGGTGGTGGACTCCGGTCCCCGGGTGGGCAAGTACGCCTCGGTGGCGGTGAATCCCGCCACGCACCAGCCCGCGATATCTTATTTCGACGAGGAGAACGGCGACCTGAAGTACGCCTGGTTCGACGGGACGGAATGGCACCTTGAGACGGCCGATTCCTCCATCCTCGTGGGCCAGTTCACGAAGCTGATATTCGACGAGAGCGATTCTCCCGTCATCCTCTACTACGGCTACGGCTACCGCGACCTGAAGATAGCCCACAAGGACATCGAGGGCAACTGGTACAACGACATAGTGGACGAGGGCGGCTTCGTCGGCATGTACTGCGACATCACGGTGCTTCCGGGCGCGAGGCTCGGCGTTTCCTACTACGACGAGACGAACGGCGACCTTCTCTACCGGGAGTTCCAGGACGGCTTCTGGCGGCCCGAGCCTCACCTGGTGCTGGACAGCGACGGCGACGTGGGCACCTACACCGCCATAGCCACCAACCCGATAACGGGCGAGCCCGCCGTGGCGTACCGGAGCGAGACCGAGGACTGCGTGTACTACATCTACCGTGAGGCCGGCGAGTGGCACCGCCAGCTGGTGACCGCCATACCGGGCACGGGATATTTCATAGACCTGGCCTTCGACCGGAACGGCGTTCCCTACGTCGTCTTCCAGGACTACCGCAACGATCCCCGCACGATAGACGTGATAATAGCGCAGCAGGCGGGAGAGGTGTGGATAAGCCGGGTGGTGCAGTCGACGGGGGACGTGGGCTTCTACTGCAGCCTCGCGATGGACGCCGCGGGCTTCCCGCACCTCGTCTATTACGACGACACGGTGCGTGGAGTGCGCTACACGTTCTGGAACGGGCGCTTCTGGGTCACGGACGTGGTGGACGCCGCGGGCGACCACGTGGGGCGTTTCTGCTCGCTCGCGCTCGGCGATGACGGGCTTCCCATGGCCGCGTACTGGGCGGACGAGACGCTGCGCTTCCGCAAGGCCGACAGTTGGGGCGCGCCCGTCACCGAGCCCCCCGCGCCCGTGGTGGAGGAAGGCGCCCACCACGTGGACACCGGCGGGTGCTTCGTGGCGACGGCGGCCTTCGGCAGCTATTGCGCCGCCTCGGTCGCCGATCTTTGCGGTTTCAGGGACCGAACGGCCTTTTCCTCCGGCATAGGCAGGGGCGTGGTGGAGCTCTACTACCGCCTCTCCCCCGAACCCGCCCGCGGGCTGAAGGACTGCAGCCCCCTTCGCGGGTTGATCAGAAGGCTGCTCGGCGGGGCCTCGAAGGTTTTTTGAAGCGTTCCACTCCCGGAAATGCACTATTCAGGCGGATGAGAGAGGCATTTCCGGCAGGAAGATCATACGAAAGGAGTCAACCGTGAAGCGTTGGCTTATCTCAACCGTGGCATTGGCTTTCCTGGTGATGCTGTGCGCGGGCGTGTTCGCCTCCGAGGCGCGGGCGGAGACGGCCCTCTTGCTGGACACCACGGCCAACAAGCCCCTCGATTCGAGCAAGACGCTCTTCACCGCCTTGGGCCTCACCACGGTCTCCCGTTCCGACGTCTGGTCCGATCCCGCCAAGCTGAACAACATATCCGCCTACAGGATCACCATCCTCTACCAGAACGGAGGCTGGGGGGGAATGGACGTGCCCGACTGGGCCACCACCACGCTGAACGACTACGTAAAGAACGGCGGGATACTCATAGGAACCGGCTTCGACGAGGTCTCCGGCGGCTGGGGCGGAGGCGTCCACAACAACTGGCTGAGCATATTCAAACTCGTGGCGGCCAGCACGCCGGACCTCATGACGAACACGAGCGCATGGACGGTCAGGGTGGCGCAGGGCATGGAGAACCACCCGATAGCCAACGGCCCATACGGCGCCTACTCGGGCTCGTTCACCACCAACGCCTACACGGACTGCGACGGGGCGCATCCCGATCCCAACTACTCCACGGTGGACGTGTTCCAGATCAAAGGCTGGTGGTCCGGGACGAGCGGGACCTGGTACACGAAGATATCGGTGTACCGGCGGACGGACAACGACGGCACGGCCATCTGGTGGAACGGCAACGGCAACGGCAACAACTTCGTGGTGGGCGAATGGAGCAACGGCGTGATGACCGGCGCCTTCCAGAACATGATCTACTGGTGCATGGGAATAGCCGGCTTCGACATAACGGTGAACTCCGACGCGCCGGATCCGAATATAGGCAACCCCTCGCCGCCGGTGGGAGTGAACCCCCTGCCGCGGCAGAGCAGCGCGACCTTCCAGGTGACCTCTCCGTGGTCCTATCAGGGCGTTACGGACGAGCAGTACAGGTGCACCGGCTGGACGGGAGACGGCACGGTCATCCCGGCCACCGGCACCGCGCCCACCGTGACGGTGACAATAAGCGGGGACGGGTGGATCACCTGGCACTGGGTGAAGGAATACCTCATTCAGGTCACCAGCGCCCAGCAGATAGGCGCGCCGGCCACCGAGTTCAACGTATGGCAGCGGGCCGACACGGTGGCGAGCATCACCACCACCACCTTCGTCCCGACGAGCTCGCCCGACGTGGGCTGGCGTCTCTCCGGCTTCGTCGGCACCGGCTCCGTCCCGTCCTCGGGCTCGTGGGGATACGACGATGATCCGACCGTGGTCTTCCTGTGCGACGGGCCGGGCACCATCGAGTGGCAGTGGACGCAGCAGTACCGCCTTCAGGTGCTGAACCCGCGGCGGATAGGCGTGCCCACACCCCCGCCGGGCAACAGCTTCTTCGACCAGAACGACACCGTTACGGCGAGCGTGCAGGAGGTGGTTTACCAGGCCTCCAACGTGCGCTACTACTGCATCGGGTTCCAGGGGACCGGAGCGGTGCCCGCGGTGGGCACGAACAATTCGGTGTCGTTCATCCTCTACCAGCCCTCCACGATAACGTGGCTCTGGGCCAACGAATACCGGCTGGACGTGCTGAACCCGAGCGGGTTGGGCGATCCCGATCCGGCCCCCGGCTACTACTGGTTCCAGCAGGACGAGGTGACCACCTGCTCCATCACCTCGCCCATCGAGGTGGACGGCAAGAACTACCTGTGCGTGGGCTACTACCTGAACGGCACGGCGCACTACTTCGAGAACACCGTCAACCCGTCGGTGACCATCACGATGTCCGGTCCCACGGAGCTGAAGTGGATAGTTCAGCCTGCGGACATAACGCTCACGGTGATCTCCGCCTTCGGCGCGCCGGAGCCCCCGGCGGGCGACCACATTTACACCTACAACGACGAGATAACGCTCACGGTGGAGTCGCCGATTCCCGGGGACGAGGGCGTCCGCTACGTGTGCACCGGCTTCTCGGCCGAGGGCGACAACCTCCCCACCGAGTGGGCGGGCGCGGGCGAGGGTGAGGAGAAGGACTTCACCTACACCTTCCGCATCCGCACCAATCCCACGGTGGTAACCTGGCACTGGAAGACGCAGTACCTGCTCGTCATAGACTCCACGCTTCCGAACGTGGAGGCGGTGCCTCCGCTGGGCGCCTGGTGGACCGATTCCGGCACCGCGGTACGGGCCAGCGTTCCCGGCTACATTCCCGGCTGGTACTGCGACGGCTACACGGTGGAGACTGGTTCCCTCGAGCCCGCCGGCCGCAGCTACGTCAACTTCGACATGATGGAGCCGGTGAAGATAGTGTGGTCGTGGCGCGAGAGGACGGGTTCCCCCCTCTTCCCGGTGTTCGGCGAGCCGCAGACGCTGACGCCCGAGAGCCCGG
>QNBY01000006.1 GCA_003644275.1 Planctomycetota bacterium | reverse complement strand
GCCGCGGCTCCCTCCTCCCCCTCGAAGCCCGGGAAGACGCCGTTGCGGGCGAGCTGGGAGGCGGCCTCGGCGAACTCGCCCAGCACCGGCCCCTCCACCGTCCCGCGGACCGCCGACGCCAGGAAATGCTTCAGTATGTCCCTGAACTGGAGGTAGGTTATGCGGTAGCTCTCCAGCGACTTCTCCAGAAGGTCCGTCGCCGTGACGAACGAGTCCCTCAGCAGCCCGTCCGCGTCCAGCGCCCGCCGGAACCTCTCCAGCAACCGGGTGGACGCCCACAGGAACTCCTTGGACAGGTACGCTCCCTGCGTCGTGCGCGCGGCGAGCCTCGCCAGCAGCTCCGAGCCCATCCGCTCCAGCCTGAACGAGAGCCCCAGAGCGTCGAAACGCTCCTCCCGGTAGTCGCCGTACATCGAGGGAATGCCCGCCGCCACGTGGCGCTTGTAGTATATGTTCTCCTGCGGCGAGGTGGGAGCGCGGGAGAGGACGACGCCCTTCAGGTGCTCCACCACGTCGAGCAGGGCGTCGATGAGCGCCCGGTCGTTTCCGCCCGCGGCCGCGCGTTCGAAGCGCTCGCGCAGCTCGTCCGGTATGCGGCTGCTGTGCGCCACCCGCGCCACCGTCTCGGAGGCGGAGAAGAAGTACTTGTCCCTCAGAAGCTGCGTCATGCGGACCAGGCAACGCACGCGCTCCACGGCGTCCGGGTCCGCTCCGCCGCGGCGGAGCTCCTCCGCCCTGCGCTCGAGCTCGTCGGGGGGCATTGCGAGCAAGCGCTCCAGGTCCCCGTCCGGCGCGAGGACGGCGAGCACCCGCCTCGGTCCCTCCGCGAAGGCCGCCTCCCTCTCCGGCGCGGCGGCGAGCGACGGAGGCAGGAAGCGCACCAGCCCCTCCGTCTCTCCCGTGGCCCAGTAGCGGAGCACCTCCAGCGAGAACTCCACCAGCAGGTTGTTCGTCTCCGCGGGCACCGCCTTCCTGAGGAAGTGCACGATGGAATCCCGCCGCGCGGACGCCTGGTCCAACGCCGTGGAAAGCCGCCTCAGCTCTCCTTCCGCCCCGAGCTCGTTGAAGAAGACGGGAAGCGAGCGCAGCAACTGCCTCACGTGGTGGTACACCGGCCCTATGTCCGCCGCCAGCAGGGCGGAGACGTCCTTCTGGAGCAGGGCGGTGTCCGGCACGAACACGCCGCCGAAGCGCAGGAACAGCGTCAGCGCGCATATCAGACGGCGGTACAGCGGCGGGTTGGAGGCGATTATCGAGAGCAGGCAGCGTATGTTCGCCACGTGGTGCGGGTTCGCCCGCATCTTCCATTCTTCCGTCGCGCCCTGCACGCCGGGCTCCTCGAAGCGCCAGGAGAGTATGGCGTCGGTCAAGGCGCGGGCGGCGCGTTCGAGCCCGGCCCGGCCCGCCGCGCGGCCTATCCGCTCGTATATGTCGAACCGCACCGCGGCGCTGAAGTCGCTGCGCCTCTTGAGGAAGGCGGTGAGCTGGTGGATGGTGCGCTCGAAGCGCCGCTCGTCCCCCTCGCTCACGAGCGCGTTCAGGCGGTCCATGAGCAGCGAGAGTATCTCCCCCTGGCGGTGCAGCGCGGTGTCGTCCTTCAGGAAGAAGAGCGCCGCCTGAAGGGCGTCGGAGGGATTCTTCAGGGAGGACAAGCGGAGCAGGGCGTCGTTTATTATCCCGCCCAGCGTGGGAAGGGAGAGCAGTTCCTCCGCCTTCACGCCGCCCTTGCGCAGGCGGCGGGCGGCGCGCTCGGCCGCCTCCAGGTCCAGCCCGGCGAAGGCCGCTTTCAGCGCGGCGGGGTCCTCCAGCAGGCCGGGGTTGTCGTCCGCCCAGGCGGGAAAGTCGAGCCGTTCGGCCGCACGCGCGAGCCCCTCCGCCACTATGCGCCGGTAGAGCTCCTCGAACGCCTCCCGCACCTCCGGTCGGCCTCCGAGACGCTTCGCCAGCGAGCGCAGCTGCCGGTCGCGGCCGAGAAGGGCGTCAATGTCCCCCTCGCGCGCCGCCTTCCTCAGCGCCTCCGCGGCGGCGGGGGCGTACTCGTCCGCCTCCGGGAGCCCCATCGCCTCGCCCAGGAAGGCGAACAGCACGCGGAACGACTCCTCGCGCAAATCGCGCCGCCCCGCGCTGAGGGCGAGGTCGCACAGCAGGCGCGCGAACAGGGAGAACAGAAGGCCCCTTTCGGGCTTGAAGCGGTAGCGGACCCACCGCCCCAGCACCTGGAGGGCCATGTTCTCCACCACGAACTCGTCGTCGCGGAACGGGTGGAAGTATTCCTCCAGAAGCCTCTTGAGCTCGTCGTGAAGGCCGCGGTGGGGGCGTGCGGCCTCGAGCAGGGGGCGGAACTCGGCCGGAATCTCCACGTCGGCCCTGGTCTCCCGCAGGTTCGCTTCGAGAGCCTCGGACCTGATGGATGGCCTGCGCTCGTCCTTCTTCATCCCTCTCCTTCCGGCCGGGCCGGTAATTATATCACCTTGCGGCTTCCCGGAAGGGCGCGGGAGAGGGCGGAAAACGCGCGTCGGACAAAGAAAAAGCCCCGCTTCTGCGGGGCTCGAAGGCGGTTGTGGTGGAGATGATGGGACTCGAACCCACGACCTGCGCATTGCGAACGCGCCGCTCTCCCAACTGAGCTACATCCCCACTCTGACGCCGGAATTATACCCCGTTTTAGGGGCCGGTCAAACTCCGGGCCGCTCCACGCGCGGGAAGAGGGGCTTGCCCTTCGTCACCGGCGAGCCCGGTTTCAGCACGCCCCAGCGCTCGAGCGGCTCCGCGTCGAGCGGGTCCCACTCCGCCCCGAGCTGGGCGAGCCCGACCGGAGCGGTCCGCGGCAGGAAGGGATACAGCTCCACCAGCAGCAGCCGGGAGGTCTCCGCCAGCGTGTAGAGGACCGTCCCCAGCCGCTCCGTCTCGCCCTCCTTGGCGAGCACCCAGGGCTTGGAGTTCTCCACGAAGCGGTTGGCCTCGCGCACCACGTTCCAGATGTGTTCGAGGGCGGCCCCGAGATCCACCCTCTCCATAGCCTCCCTCACCTTGGCGGGCATGGCCGAGGCGAGGGCCGCGAGCGCCTTCGCCCCCTCGTCCTCCACCGCGGGGGAGGGCAGCTTCCCGCCGAAGTAGCGCGTTATCATGCTTGCCGTCCGCATCACCAGGTTGCCGAGCCCGTTCGCCAGCTCCTGGTGGTAGCGGTTGTCCACCGCCTCGAAGGTGAAGTTGCCGTCGCGCCCGAAGGGCACCTCCCGGAACAGGAAGAACCGCAGCGTGTCCGCCCCGTACAGCGACACCACCTCGCGCGGATACACTATGTTGCCCTTGCTCTTGGAGATCTTCTCCCCGTTTATCGTCCACCACCCGTGCGCGAACACCGTCCGGGGAGGCTCGTAGCCGAGGGCCATGAGCATGGCCGGCCATATCACGCAGTGGAACCAGATTATGTCCTTGCCTATCAAGTGCAGGTCGGCGGGCCAGTAGCGGCGGAAGCGCTCCGTGTCGTCCGGCGCGCCGAGGGCGGTGACGTAGTTGAGCAGCGCGTCGAACCACACGTACACGATGTGATCGGGATCGCCCGGCACCGGCACGCCCCACTTGAAGGTGGAGCGCGACACCGAGATGTCCTCCAGCCCCTCCGCCACCCGGTTGCGCACCTCCGCCCGGCGGTACGGGGGAAGGATGAAGGACGGGTTGCCGTCTATGAGCTCCAGCAGCGCGTCCCCGTACTTCGAGAGCCTGAAGAAGTAGTTCTCCTCCGATATGCGCTCGAGCTCGCGGCCGCAGGAAGGACACAGGCCGTCCTCGCTCGTCGCGACGAACGTCTCGCACGGCGTGCAGTACAGCCCCTCGTAGCGGCCCAGGTAGATGTCGCCGCTGTCCATGAGCTTCTTGAACACCTCGCCCACCGCGCGCTCGTGGTAGTCGTCCGTGGTGCGGATGAAGTGGTCGAAGGTTATGTCCAGCGCTTCCCACAGCTCGTGGAACTTTTGGACTATGGAGTCGGCGAACTCCTTGGGGGCCATGCCGTGCTCGGCGGCCTCCCTCTCTATCTTCTGGCCGTGTTCGTCGCTGCCGGTGAGGAAGAACACGTCCTTGCCGTGCGCCCGGTGCCACCGGGCCAGAATGTCCGCCGCGAGGGTGGTGTACGCCCCCCCTATGTGGAGCTCCCCGTTCACGTAGTACAGGGGCGTGGTGATGTAGAACTTCTCTCTCGTCATCTAGCCACCTCGTCAGTCCTGTTTGCGCGGGTCGAACGCCTTTTGTATCTCGGATGAGTGCACCCACACCAGCTCGCCGCTCTCCGTGCGCACGAGCACCTGTTCCTTCAGCAGGTTCACGTCCGCCACCTCGCCCCTGATCCTGCCCGCCTGCACCTTCCATCCCTTGCGCGGCAGTTTCGAGCGCAGCCAGGTGTACACCTCGTCCTCGAAGCGCAGGCAACACATGAGCCTCCCGCAGCGGCCGGATATCTTGGTCGGGTCGAGGGTGGTCTTCTGGTGTTTCGCCATCTTCATGGTCACCGGCTGCAGGTCCTTGAGGAAGGTCTTGCAACAGAGGGGCCGCCCGCAGTGCTCGTAGTCGGCGAGCAGTTTCGCCTCGTCCCGCACGCCTATCTGCCTCATCTCGATGCGCGTGCGGAACTCCCTCGACAGGTCCCGCACCAGCGCGCGGAAGTCCACCCGCCCGTCGGCCAGGAAGTAGAAGATTATCCTGTCGCCGCCGAACAGGTGCTCCACGTCCACCAGCTTCATCGCCAGGCCGTGCTTCTTTATGAGGTCCTGGCAGATGTCGAACTCCTTCTCGCAAAGCTCGTCCTGGATGTACTGCCAGCGGGAGATGTCCTCCTTCTGGGCGGGACGGAGCACTTCCCCGTGGAACTCCACCGGTGCGTCGCGTTCCTCCAGCTTGTCGTAGGGCACCGGCGCGGTGAGGGCGCGCCCCATCTCGACGCCCATCTTCGTCTTCACCACTATGTGCTCCTCCGGCGCGAAGCCGCAGGCGGTGCAGAAGAAAAGGCCGGAGTTGTTCATCTTGCCGTAACGCGCGGCAACCGTCCATATCTCCATTCCCGCCTCGACGAGCTCCTTCAGGCGGGCCGCCGGGTCGAAGGCGTAGTGGTGCCGCCCGCTGTGCCTGCCGGACACCGAACTCTCCCGGCGGCTCTCCTTCCCCGCGGACTCGCGGGCGGATTCGCCCGCCGCTTCCTTTTTCTCCAGAGGCGCTTCGCCCTCGCGGGGAGCGCCGTCGCCGTTCTCTCTATCCTCGTCGTACATGCGCGGTAATCCTCGAAAACAGGTTGTCCAGAACCAGCAGGGGCCTTATGTTCGCCTTCAGGTCCGAGGCGGCCCCTATTATCGCCTCGGAGACGTCCGCCGCCGCGCCGGGCTCCAGCGCCGAGAGCCAGGCCGGCAGGTGCTTCCCGCACCGCCCCTTCGCTCCCGGAGAGGCGGCCTGCGCGAACACGCCCAGAAAGAAGGCCAGCCGTTCGCGCACGGGTTCGAGCGGGCTCTTGCCCACCGTGTCGTGGACGTGTTCGAGCAGCTCCTCCGACAATTCGAGCGGCTGCCTGCCGGGCGTGCTCCCCAGGAAGTCCAGAAACCAGCGCGTCTCCCCGGCGAGCCCTTCCCGCAGCGAGGCCAGCGCCGCGCCGGGCGAGCCCGCGCTGAAGGCCGCGGCGAGCTCCGCTTCCTCGTCGGCGGTCCCGTCGGGCGCTTCCCGCTTCGCTATTTCCTCCACCTCCTCTGACGGAAGGGGGTAGAAGCGGAAGAGCGTGCAGCGCGAGCGTATGGTCTCCTTCAACGCCTCCGGCCGCGAGCACACCACGAAGAACCACGTGCCGGGGGGCGGTTCCTCCAGCGTCTTGAGGAAGGCGTCCTGCGCCTCGGGCGTCATGCGTTCCGCCTCGTCCACCACGAACGCCTTCCGGTCTCCCTCGAACGGCCTGCGCCAGGCGAGCTCCCGCAGCACCCTGACGGAGTGTATGACGTTCCCGCCGGGCGCGTCGTCGTCGCCGCCGATCACTATGAAGCGCTTGCCTTCCTCCCGGCGGAGCACCGTCACGTCGGGATGCGTTCCCGCCAGCACCCGGCGGCACACGCGGCAGGAACCGCAGTAGTCGCCCTCTCCGGCCTCGCGGCAGAGCAGGGCGGCCGCAACCCGCACGGCGGTCATCCTCTTGCCTATGCCCGGCGGCCCCGCGAAGAGCAGGGCGTGCGGCAGCCGCCCCCGCTCCATCGCGGCCCGGAGCACCGATATTATCCTCTCATGCCCTCTGACGTCGCCGAAGGACATCCTCCACCTCCCGCCACACCTTCGCGAACACCTCGTCGAGCGGCGGGCTCCCGTCCACCCGCCTCGCCCGGTCCGCGTGGGTCTCCGCCAGCGTGCGATAGGCCTCCCGCACCCGCTCGAAGAAGCCCACGTCCCGGGCCTCTATGCGGTCCAGGTACTCGCTCCTGCGGCGGAAACCGATGTCCGGCGGAACGTCGAGCACCACGTACAGGTCCGGCTCCAGGCCGCCGGTGGCGTGCCTTCCCACCTCGAGCACGTTCTCCACGCCCAGCTCCAGTCCCGCGCCCTGGTAGGCCGCGCTGGACCAGAGGAAGCGGTCGCACAACACCGTCTCGCCCCGCTCCAGCGCCGGGGCTATCACCTTCCGGCACAACTGGGCGCGGGCGGCCATGAACAGGAACAGCTCCGCCCAGGGCTCGAGCTCGCTCGAATGGGAGAGCAGTATCTCCCTCACCCTCTCGCCGAACGGCGTCCCGCCGGGCTCGCGCACCTTCAGCGCGGGTATCCCCATTCCGGACAGGCGGCGGAAGCACATCTCCGCCACCGAGCTCTTGCCGGAGCCGTCCGGTCCCTCGAAGGCGATGAAGAGGCCCCTCAAGCCTCCTCTCCCTCCGTCTCGATGAGGGCCAGCGGGTCGCCGGGGCGCCCCTTGCCCCCCGCGGGGACGTATATCTCCACGAGCCTCCCGTCCGACGGCGCGTTGAAGTCGAAGGCGGCCTTGTCGAACAGTATCTCGGCGAGGGGGTCGTCCTTGCGGAAGCTCTCCCCCGGCCTGCGGTACCACTCGGAGACGGTGAGCTCCGCCTCCGGATCGCGGCTCAGTTCGGGCAGTTTCAGGGTCTGGAGCACGCGACTCCTCCTTTCACGGAACGATATATCTCCGCCGCGCGGTAGCTGGAGCGCACGAACACCCCGGACGCCACCGCCCGGAAGCCGAACTCCCGCGCCTTGTGGGCGTACCACTCGAAGCGGGCGGGCGGAACGAACTCCGCCACCGGCGCGTGCGAGGGTCCCGGCGACAGGTATTGCCCTATGGTGAGAATCTGCACCCCCGCGTCGAGCAGGTCCAGCATCACCCGCAGCACCTCCACCGGCCGCTCGCCGAGCCCCACCATGAGGCCGCTCTTGGTGACGACGCCGCTCTCCGCTGCATGGGCGAGCACGTCCAGCGAGCGCCGGTAGTCCGCCTGGGGCCGCACGCGGGGATAGAGCCTCTCCACCGTCTCAACGTTGTGGTTGAAGACGTCCGGGCGTGCGTCGAGCACCGTCCGCAGGGCGTCGCGGTCCCCGCGGAAGTCGGGCGTGAGCACCTCCACGCCCCGCACGCCCGCCGCCCGGAGCTCCCTCACCACCGCGGCGAAGTGGGCCGCCCCGCCGTCCGGCAGGTCGTCCCGCGTGACGGAGGTGACCACCACGTAGTCGAGCCCCATCGCCGCCGCGGCCGCCGCCACCCGGGCGGGCTCGTCGGCCTGAACGGGCTCCGGCGCGCCGGAGGCTATGTCGCAGAACGCGCAGTTGCGGGTGCAAACGCCGCCCAGCACGAGAAAGGTGGCCGTGCCGCGCCGGTAGCACTCGTGCCGGTTGGGGCACGCCGCCTCCCGGCACACGGTGTTCAGCCCGTAGCCGGCGAGTATGCGCGCCACCTCGCTCTCGTCAGAGGACGAGATGCCCTTCTTCATCCAGGCAGGAAAGTCTCTTCTCATCGCTGTCGTCCCTCACGGACACCTCGTCGAACGAGAACACCTCGCAGAACGCCTTCACGAAACGGTCGCGCACCTCATCCATGGGCGGGGCGTGGCCCAGCAGCCCGGCGAGGCTCGCGACGGGATAGTCGGTTATGCCGCACGGCACTATCAGCGAGAAGTGCCGCAGGTCGGGGTCCACGTTGAAGGCCAGGCCGTGGTAGCTCACCCAGCCCGACACCGCAACGCCGATGGCGCACACCTTCGCGTCGCCCGCCCAAGCCCCCGTCAGCCCGGGCTTGCGGCCGCCCTCGATGCCGTAGGACGCCAGCACCCTTATCGCCGTCTCCTCCAGGTCGTGGAGAAAGCGGTGTATGTCCTTGCCGTGGCGCGTCAGGTCGAAGACCGGATAGGCCACGAGCTGGCCGGGGCCGTGGTAGGTAACGTCCCCGCCGCGGGTGACGCGGTGCACCTCGAAGCCCATCTCCTCGTACCGCTCGATGGGCATGAGAAGGTTGCCGCCCTTCCAGCCGCGGCCGAGCGTGATGACGGGCTCGTGCTCCACGAAGATGAGGAAGTCGTCTCCGGGGTGCTCCCGCCTCACGGCGTCCTTCAAGGCCACCTGCTGCGGGGTGGTCTTCGAGTACGCCAGCCTTCCCAGCAGATGCACCCTCAGCACTTCTCTCACCTCGAGGGCGGGGAGTGGAGGGCGACGCCCAGCGCCGCGGCCGCCGCTTCCTGCATCCCCTCGGCGAAGGTCGGATGCGAGTGCACGGTGGCCGCTATCTGCTCCAGCGTCATGCGGTGCTGGACGGCCAAAGCCGCTTCCGCTATCAGGTCGGTGGCGTTCGCACCCACGATGTGAGCGCCCACCAGCACGCCGGAGGGGTCCGCCACCAGCTTGAACATGCCGTCCGTCTCCTCTCCCGCCTGGGCGCGGCCGAGCGGGCGGTAGAGCCAACGCCCGACGAGCGCCTTCCCGTAGCGTTCCTCGGCCTCCCGCTCCGTGAGGCCCACCGTCCCTATCTCGGGCACGGTGAATATCCCGTTGGGCACGGTGAGGCCGGAGACGGTCTCGTCGCCGCCCAGCGCGTTCGCCGCCGCCGTCTCTCCCATGCGGTAGGCGCTGTGGGCGAGCATCCAGCGGCCGGTCACGTCGCCCGCGGCGTACACGTCCTCCGCGGCCGTGCGGCAGCGGTCGTCAACCTCCAGCGGGCCGGAGGCGGGCAGGTTCAGCCTCTCCAGCCCCGCGCCGCCCGCGCAGGGCCGCCGTCCCACGGCCACGAGGCAGCAGTCCGCCTCGAGCGTGCGGCCGTCCTCGAGCTCGCCGCGGAAAGCGCCGCCCTCCGCCGAGCCCTTCACTATGCGGGCGCCGGTGAACACCTTTATCTTCAGCCGCCGCATGGAGCGCAGAAGGTGCCTCACCACTTCTTCGTCCACCATGGGGAGCAGCGAGGGAAGGAGCTCCACCACCGTCACCGCGACGCCGAAGGAGGCGAACAGGCAGGCGAACTCGCAGCCGATGACGCCCCCGCCCACCACCACCATCGACGACGGCAGGGAGGGCAGCGAGAGGGCGTCGGTGGAATCGAGTATCACCTTCCCGTCGTGGGGCAGGGCATCCAGCATGATGGGTTCCGAGCCCGTGGCGACCACGAGGTTGGAGAACTCGTATTCCCTCATCTCGCCGCCGCCGAACACGCGCACCCGACCGGGGGCGAACACCTCTCCGCGTCCCTCCAGAATCTCGACGCCCCACGCCTTCAGCAGGGAGCGCAGCCCCTTGCGCTGGTTCTCCACCACGCGCTCCACCCTGGCCCTCACGGCCGCCCAGTCGAGAACGGGCTCGCCCGCGGCTATGCCGAACCTGGAGGCCGCCTTCAGCTCGCGCCAGAGGTGGGCGGCGCGGACGAACGCCTTCGTGGGGATGCAGCCCCGGTTCAGGCAGGTGCCGCCGGGATGGTCCTTCTCTATGAGGGCGACGCGCGCGCCCTTCCTCGCGGCGGTCAGCGCGGCGGAGTAACCCGCCGGTCCGCCGCCGATCACGAGCAGCTCGTATCTCTCCACTTCCGCTCCTTTCGGGGTCCGGCCGTGTCGCGAGAATTGTACCGGCCGGGCCGAACGCTTCAAATAACAGCAATGAAAAGGGGAGCCTCGCGGCTCCCCTCTTTTCGTCGGTGTCGCGCCCGCGTCATTCGCCGAAGCGCAGGAGAGCCCTCAGCACGGCCCTGGCTGTGGAGGACATTCGCACCGCGTCGGCCACCTTCGGCGACACGGAGTAGTACAGCGCCACGAGGGAGGAACCCTCGCCGCTCGCGGCGATGCTTCCGTCGCGCACGGAGCACAGGCCGGCGACGACGTCCGCGCTCATCGCGCCGAAGGCGCAGGTGGCGATGAAGCACCCGCCGCCGCCACCGCCGGTCACCGCGGCCTCGTTGTTCTCGCCGGGGTTCTGCGGAGTGGTGGGCGTGGCCACCGCCTTGTAGCGCACGGAATCGGCCGTCGCGTAGGAAATGCCGGGGTTGCCGTAGGCGTCCAGCGCCAGCGAGGTGTACCAGCCGACGTTGCGGCCGTCGTTGTCGAGCGACATGTTCGTCCACTCGATGCCGGTGAAGAACGCGAACTTCAGT
Source organism: Planctomycetota bacterium (assembly GCA_003644275.1). GTDB lineage: Bacteria > Planctomycetota > B143-G9 > B143-G9 > B143-G9 > B143-G9. Next base: position 5,783 of record QNBY01000006.1, on the reverse strand, counting down.
GCCTCACGCCCGTAGTCGGCGTAGGAGATCATCGGGATGTTCTGCGCGGTGAAGGCGAGCGAGCAGAACTGCCCCACGTCGCCGTCGCTGTCCACCGTGACGGGATCGAGCCACTTGCCGTTGTGGTACTGGATGAACTTCAGGTCGCGGTTCGTCAGGTCGTAATACGCGATGCCGGGCTCGTTGTCGGCGTTGAAGGCGAGAGAGGCGAAGCGGCCCACGTCGCCCTCGGTGTCCACCGCCACGGAGTTCCACACCCCGCCGAGCCTCGTCGCGAACATGAGGTCGCCGTTGGTGGCGTCGTAGTAGGCGATGGAGGGAACGTTGCGGAAGCCGTCGAACGCGAGCGAGCAGAACTTGCCCCTGTCGGTGCCGGGCGTGGTGACCGTCTGCACCGCGAAACCGCTGCCGGACCGCTCGGCGTACTTCAGAACCTTGTTCGTAGCGTCGTAGTACGCGATGGAGGGAACGATGCCGTTCGCGCTCGTGACGAGGGCGATGCTCGCGTACATGCCCACGTCGTCGCCGCTGTCGCCGTCCACCAGGATGCGCTCCCAGTTGACGCCCGTCCAGTGCGCGTAGAAGAGGTCGCCGTTCGTGGCGTCGTAGTACGCTATGTGCGGGTGGTTCAGGTTGTCCAGCGCCAGCGAGGCGAAGCGGCCGGTGTCGCCTATGGAGGCCACCGTCTCCTTCACCCACACCGTGCCGTTGTAGTGGGCCAGCACGAGGTTGCCGAAGTCGGAGTCGAAGTACGCTATCCACGGATAGCCCGTGCCGGACTCACGCGCCAGCGAGGTGTACAGCCCCGTGGTGCTGGCGTCCACGTTCTCCGTCGCGCCGAAGTCGGGCAGGTTGAGCTGCCACAGCCACTCGATGACCGTGGGCGCGGTGATGGCGAAGCTGAAGCTGGTCTCCGTGCTGTCGCCGATGGAGCCCGTCGCGCGGTAGCCCACGCAGGTGTAGTAGCCCACCTCGCTGATGTTCGAGCCCGTCACCTCCGAGCCCTCCGGGTACCAGTACGACCCGACGCTGGGGGACGGCCCGGGCAGGTTGCGCGGGTTGAGGATGGTGAGCTGATACTCCGTCTGCCACAGCCACGTTATCTCGGTGGGCTCGTCGAGGAAGAAGGCCACCGAGGTGGTGTTGTGCTCGGTCTGCGGGATGTTGCCCGTGCCCTGCCAGCCCAGGCAGGTGTAGCGGATGCCTTCGGAGCCCTCCGGCACGTAGGGCGAGGTGACGCTCAGCACGAAGGGCATTTCCGTGCTCCACCAGGTCTCCTTCTGCACGGGGAGATTCGGGCCCCCGCCCACGGAGAGCTGCGGGTTGCCGTACAGCTCGTCGCCGGGGCCGGAGTTCACCGTCAGCCTGTAGTAGATGTCCCACAGGAAGTTGATGGTGGTGTTGGTGGTCATCAGGAAGGTGAACGAGGAAGCCGTGCTCGGCGCCTGGATGGAGGAGCCCGTGGAGGTGAAGCCGGTGCACACCCACCTGTAGCCGTCGCCCTCCACCGGCGACTGGGCGCTCACGTACACGTACTCCTTGTCGTACAGGCGCTGGCGGCCGGGTATGGGCGGGAAGGGCGAGTTGATGGTCAGCAGGTAGGTGCCGCCGCCCTCCTTCTGCCACTGCCAGGTGATGGTGGAGTTCTGCAGGATGGTGAACGTGACCGAGTTGCCCACGCCGAACGCAGGCACCGAGCCCGTTCCCACGTAGCCGGTGCAGTTGTACTTCACCCCGTCCACCGTGATGCTGGGCTCGACGGTAGCGGTGATGGTCTGGCCGGGCGTGTAGAGCGACAGGCCGTTGGGCGAGGGAGTGCCGAACGGCGATATGACGCCCAGCGACAGCAGGTTGCCGGAGTACGCCCAGTTCCAGATGATGCTGGACGGCTGCGTTATGGTGATGGAGAACGACGTCTCCGTGCCGTTCCCTATGTCGCCCGTGCCCGTGTAGCCCGTGCAGTCCCACGCCTGATAGGGCGAGGTGACGCTCAGGTCCACCTGCGTGTAGGCGGGATACCAGTTGTCCCCCACGGGCGGCTGCGGATTGCCGTTGTCGCCCAGCGAGGTGACGGTGAGCCTGAACTCCTGTATCCACTGCCAGGTGATGGTGGAGTCCTCCTCTATCTCGAACACGACGAAGTTGGGAGCGCCCGTGCCGTCCCACGACGCCGGGCAGGATCCCGTGCCCACCCAGCCGGTGCAGCGGTAGCGCACCCCGTCGCTTATCTCGACGGTGGGCTCGACGAGCGCGGTCACCAGGGAGTTCTTGGGCCGCGGGACCTGATCGCCCACCGGCGGGGAGGGATTGCCGTAGGCGGAGACCACCGACAGCTTCACGGTGTCCTGGTTGGAGTAGAACAGCAGGTTGAGGCCGGACGAGAGCGTGTAGGGCACGCGGAGCGACGGGTTGGAGGACTGCGTGTTGGTGTAGGTGATGCCCACGGTGCCCAGCTCGTTCTCCAGGCCCGTCCAGCGGGAGCCCGCCGTCGGGTCGGCCAGCGTGTCGGGAACCTTCTTGTACACGAAGTAGATGAAACCGTTGGCGTGCAGCTGTATCTGCATCGTCACGGTCTCGTTCGGGTTGTTGTAGAGGGGGACGTTCGACCACTGCGCGATGAATATCTTCTTGTCGCCCGAACCCACCGTCTGGTAGAGCAGCGAGGCGTTGGGCGCGTTGGTGAAGTCGAGGTTGGCGCAGAACGGAGCTATCAGCGCGTTCGGAAGGACGGAGGACCAGAGCACATAGGCGGTGCCGTCCGAGTTGGGATCGCCGTTGGCGCTCAGGGGCGCGAGGTTGCGCGTGAGGTCCGCCATGGACGGCGTGGGCGCCCCCGAGGGAGGTTCGAGGATGAGGTAGCCGTTGAGATTGATGTACAGCTTGGTGTAGATGTTGCCGTAGAAGTTGAAGTTGAACCCGATGTCCACCAACTGCGTGGCGTTGTCGTCGAGCCCCGCCGTGGCGTCCACGAACGGACCGTTGAGGGCGTTGGTCGCCCCCCCCGCGAGGACTATGTCTATCCACTGGTCCTCCACGGCGTTGGTGCCCCTGTAGTAGTTGGAGGCGTCGGGACCGAACTTTATCTCGGCCGACGCGCTCCGCACGACTGCGCCGACGACGAGAAGGAGCAACGCGCTGAAGAGAAACGCTCTCAGAACGACTTTCATATTTTCCTCCCGAATCTTCGTCGAGTCCTGGTCCTGCAACGTTCGTCGGTCACCTCGATGGCAGGGATCGACGGTAACGAGATATATTAGTGGCCTAAAGCCTCGTTGTCAATATCTTTTTTCCGGAAACGTCCTTGCAAGTGATAGTGGTCCGGCGCCCCGCTACGTTGCATCACAGGCCGAGCCTCTTGAGCTTCTCGTACAGCGTCCGCCGGGGGATGCCGAGTATCTCCGCCGCCTGCTTGCGGTTGCCTCCCGCCGCCTCGAGCGCCTTCTCTATCGCCCACCGCTCCAGCTCGTCCATCCTCAGCGACGGCGCGGGCGGAAGCGCCTGCCGCGGACCGGCCGCCAGGTGCGAGAAGAACTCCGGCCCTATCTTCCCCCTGCCCAGCGCCAGCGCCCGCCTTATCTCGTTCTCGAGCTGCCTCACGTTCCCGGGCCACGGCAGCGACTGCAGGAACCTCACCGCCTCCGGCGTGAACTCCACCCCGTTGGGGTTGCCGTACACCTCCTCGAAGTGCCTGATGAGGAACGGCACGTCCTCCAGCCTCTCCCGCAGCGGCGGCAGCTCCACCGTCACCACCGCCAGCCGGTAGTACAGGTCCTCCCGGAACTCGCCCTCCGCCAGAAGCTCGTCCACCTTCCGGTTCGTCGCCGCCACCACCCGGACGTCCACCTTCACCGGGCTCTCCGCCCCGACCGGCAGTATCTCGCCGGACTCCACCGCCCTCAGCAGCGCCTTCTGCATGTTCAGCGACATCGAGGGAACCTCGTCAAGGAACAGCGTGCCGCCGTCCGCCATCTCGAACAGCCCCTTGCGGTGCGCGGCGGCGCCCGTGAACGCGCCCTTGCGGTGCCCGAACAGCTCCGACGCCAGCGTCGTCTCCGGCAGCGCCCCGCAGTTCACCGCCAGAAACGGCCCGTCCGCCCGCGGCGAACGCTCGTGCAGCGCCCGCGCCGCCAGCTCCTTCCCGGTGCCCGATTCGCCCACTATCAGCACCGGAAGCTCGGTGCCTTCGAGGCTCTCCAGCAGCGCCTTGACCTTGTTGAACGCCGGGGAGACGCCCACCATCCCGCAGTAGCCCCCCGCCGAGCGGAACACCTCCGACTGCCGCGCCAGGGCCTCCCTCGTCACCTCGAGCGCCCTCTCCCTCTCCGCGAGCCTCTTGGCGAGCTCCTCGTTCAGCCTCTCCGCCTTCCGCCTCGCCTCCTCCCTCTCGGCGAACAGGAAGGCCCGGTTTATCGCCGCCGTGGCTATCCCCGAGAGCGCCCCCAGCGTGCGCAGCGAGGCGGTGTCGAAGCTCCTGCCCTTCCGCGAGTGCAGGTACAGCGCCCCCAGCGTCTCCCCGTCGGCCGCGAGGGGAAAGCACGCCACCGCGTTCAGCCCCAACCTGAACACGCTCTTGCGCTCCGTGAGCGCCGCCTCGCCCTCGTCGAATATCAGCCGCCTGCCGGTGCGCTTCACCTCGTCCACCACGGTGGCGGAGTACTCGCCCTCCCGCGGCTCCCACTCGCCGCCCTCCGCGTCCGCCCCGATGAGGGCCTTCCCGCCCTCCGGCGTCCTGTCCAGCATTATGAAGCCCCGCTCCGCGTCGGCCACCTCCACCGCCTTCCGCAGCACGTAGGAAAGCAGCGGGCCGAACTCCACTATCTCGTTCAGCCCCCTCACGGCTTCGAGCAGGGTGCGGAGCAGGTTCAGCTCCCTGCGCAGCTCGCCGCCCCGCGAGGACTCCGCCTCGTAGCGCTCGATGAGGCGTTTCACCTCGTCGGAGGGAAGCGGGGCGCGCCCGCTCGTCTCACCCTTCGCGTCTTCTCTCTCGGACATCTCTCTCCAGTTCCCGGACCTTCTCCAGAAGCGAGCCGCACTCCGTCCCGCTCTCGCCCGCGGCGGCGAGAAGCCCGGCTATCCGGCCGAGTATGGCGTCCGCCTCCGTGGGCCTTCCGGCCTCTATGTCCTGCAGCATGGAGCAGCGGTTGGCCGCGGTGGCCCTCGCCACCGCCTCGGCCCGCTCCAGCACCTCTTGCGCGTCCAGCCGCACTCCGTCCAGCGCCGCCGCCCGCGCCGTCTCCGCCGCCACGCGCCGCCAGACGCCGGCCGTCTCCTTCATCTCGAGCAACGCCCCGTTGGGGACGCCGTGTATCGCGGCGAGGGGATTTATACAGGCGTTTACCCCCGCCTTCAACCACAGCTCCCGGCGTATGTCGGAGGACGTGCGGGCGTTCAGCCCGGCGCGCCGCATGAGCGATACGATCTCGGCCGCCTTCCCGCCGCCGCCCCAGGGGCCCACGGCGAGCTCCCCCTCGCCCGCCGCCGTCACCGCCCGCCGCTCCGTGCGGTGCAGGCCGTAGGTGAACACCCCCCCGTACACCCTGTCCGCTCCGAACCGGGCGGCCAGCCTCTCGCAGTTGCCGAGCCCGTTCTGCACGGAGAGCGCCGCCCCGGCCCGAAGACCGGAGAGCGATTCCAGCAAGGCGGGCAGGGCGCCGGTCTTCACCGTCACCAGCAACAGGTCCGCGCTTTCGGGGGGATCGACGACGCAGGGAAGGCGGAAACGCCGGGGAGGCCCGGCCGCCGCGCGCAACTCGAAGCCGCGCTCGGTCAGCTCCGCCGCCGCG
>QNBY01000005.1 GCA_003644275.1 Planctomycetota bacterium | reverse complement strand
TCGGCCTCGCCTGCGTCGAGTGGGGAGACGACCTCGTCATACTCGACAGGGAGACCGCCCTCCGCGAGCGCGGCTCCGTCATCCGCGTCACGATGGACCTCTCCCTCTCCCTCACCCCCGAGCAGGCCGCGAAGCTCGAACACGTGGGCTCCGAACTTCTCGCCGTCTCCGGCCCTCGTTTCTCCGCCGAGGTGGCCGAGAAGGTCCGCGTCCCCTACATCTTCGAGCCCGACCGCGACGTGCCCCTCGTCAACCGCAAGGACGACCTCTTCACCGTCAGCCGCGAGCTCCCCTTCTTCCGCATCGGGCGCGAGATGAAGCTCGAATTCCTCGCCCTCGCCCCCGAGGACCTCAGGCGCTTCGAGGCGCTCCGCGTGCTGGCGCGGGGCGGCCGCTTCCACGATCCGGCCCGCGGCGACGCGCTCGGCCCGCTCGCCGATCCCCTCCCCGCCGGAGTCTCCGGCCGCGCCACCGTGGGCGCGGTGCTCGAGGCGCTCTCCGCACGCTTCGACGTGGTGGTCGGCCCCGGCGTGGACGTCTCCCTGCCCGCCTCCCGCTCCCTCCGCGAGGCCGACACCGTGGGCGAGGCGCTCCACAGACTCTGCGCGGGCAGGCCCTTCTACTTCACCTGGCTTCCCCGCGAGAAGGTTCTCTTGCTCGACGACCGCGCCGCCCTCCAGAGGTGGCTCTACACCGCCCTCTATCCGCTCCCGAAGGGCCTCTCCGGCGCTCAGGCCGTCCTGCGCCTGAGGACCGAACTCGGCTCCTACTTCCCCTTCGACCGCGAGCGGACCGGCGACTTCGCCGTCTCCTTCGGCGGCTCCCTCCTCGTGAGGGCCCACGTCTATCCCCTCTACGTGCTCTCGCGTTCCGGGTTCTTCTCCCCCGAACGTTGACACTCATCCTCCTTTCTTCCCGGCGGAGCCTCCTTTCCCCTTTTGGGGGGCTCCGCCCCTTTTTATCCGCACCCGCACGTGGCGTGCGCTAAACTGTATCGTCCCGCCGTTTCGGAAAAGAGCCCATGTTCACTTCCTTCCTGTTCTTCGTGAACGTCGTCCGCTTCCTCCTCGGCTCCGAGGAAAAGGGCGAGCGCGGGGAGACGGCCCGCCGCACCTTCCGCGCCCTCATGATCCCGTTCCTCTGCGACGGGCTCATCGCGGGTATGTACGGCTCCTACGCGGTGTACGTGCTGAAGAAGGCGTATCCCTCCTCCGACATGCTCATCGCCGCCGCGCCCATGTTCACCGTGGTGCCGTTCATGCTCTCCTTCCCCGCGGGCTACTTTTCGGCGGGGCGCTCCAAGAAGCCCCTGTTCCGCCTCGCCGCGACCCTCTACGCGGCGGCGGGGCTGGGCTACCTCTTCGTGCCCGCCGGCCCGTTCTTCCTCCCCCTCTTCACCCTCTTCGGCGTGGCCGAGGCCATAAAGATGCCCGCCCGCAACTCCATACTCCAGGGCAACTTCTCCCCGCGCGAGCGCTCCCGCTTCCTGGGCGGCCTGTTCGTTTTTTCGAGCCTCGCCAACATCGCCGCCACCTTCGCGGGCGGCTCCGTCCTCGACCTCGACGTAAGCTTCTTCCACCTCCTCTTTCCCCTCGCTATGGCGCTCGCCATCCTCTCCATGACCGTCCTGTCCCGCATACCCGTAACCACCCCGCCCGCCGCCGTCGAACCCAGGCGCTTCTCCGCGGGTGCGGTGGTGAAGCTCTTCTCCGAGCTCGTCTCCCTCCTCCGCAGGGACCGCTACTTCTTCTGGTTCGAGGTGGGTTTCTTCCTCTACGGCTGGGGCTTCATGACCACCGTCGGCGTGCTCCCCATCTTCTACGCCGACCGCTTCGACGCCGACTACACCCTCTTCGGCCTCACCAACGTCATACTGAACGTCGTCCTCCTCCTCTCGCCCCTCATCGGCCGCTGGGCCGACAGGAGCACCCCCCTGAAACTCGCCTCCATCGCCTTCTTCACGCTCGGAATGTACCCCTGGCTCCTCCTCATGGCCCCCACCATCAAGGTGGCCTTCGCGGCCCACGTCGTCTTCTCCCTCGGCATGATAGGCGTGAGCCTCGCCTGGAACCTCGGCCCCATCTTCTTCAGCGGCGGCAAGGACGCCTCGGTGTACATCGGAGTGCACACCTCTTTCGTGGGACTGCGCGCGCTGCTCGCCTTCCCCGTCGCAGGCTGGATAAAGACCCACACCTCCTCCTTCACCGTCGTCTTCCTCTTCGCCTCCGCCCTGTTCCTGTCCGGCTTCGTCATAATGCTCGTGCTGCACTTCATGTCCCTCAGGAAGCGTAAGATAGTGCCCACCGTCTCCGGCCGCTTCACCGTGGCGGATTCCTCCCGCTTCCCGCGTTCCGGCTGATTGCCCTTTGAACGGGCGTGAAACTGTGGTAGTATTCCCCTGAACCATGACCTCCGGCAACCGGCATCCTACAGGCGGAAAACCCCGCGGCGGCCGCTCCACCGGCTCCGGCGATCTCCCCCCCGACAGACGCATAGCCGAGGACTACTACGGCGGAGTGGTGGAAGTCGCCGAGGACGGCGGCGTCTGCTACGTGCGCGTCTCCGGCAACGGCACCCTCGTCAACGGCGCTCCCCTCAGGCATTGGCTCGACGACCGCAGGCGCTCCGGCGCGACCCAGTTCGTGGTGGACCTCTCCGGCTGTTTCGGCATGGACAGCTCCTTCATGGGCCTCCTCACCGGCCTGATACTCTACATGAGCGAGACCCCCGGCGGCATGGCGCTCTTCGTCGGCATCGGCGACTATCCCCGAAAGCAGTTGCGCGACCTCGGCGTGCTCGACTACTTCACCGAGGGCGAGATGGACTTCCCCCCCTCCCTCGCCTGGGAGCGGCTCGATCCCGCCTCCGCCACCTCCCTCGACCGCGCCCGCCTCGCCCAGTACGCCCACACCGAACTCATAAAGGCGAGCCCCGAGAAGAACCGCAGCCGCTTCGCCGGCTTCCTCACCCGCCTCGGAAGGGAGCTCTTCCCCTTCCTCCGCTCCGGCGACGGCGAAGACGGTCCCGAACGCTCCTGAACCCCGCCGCCGATTGACTTTCCCCCCGCGCCCGCTATCATTCCCGTTGTGGAACGAAACCGTCCCCCGCAGCGAAAGGCCGTCCTGCTCGACCGCGACGGCGTCCTCGTCGAGGACACGGGCTACATAACGTCCGAGGACGCCCTGCGCCTGTTGCCCGGCGTCCCCGCCGCGCTCGCCGCCCTCCGCGACGCCGGCTTCCTCCTCGTCGTAGTCTCCAACCAGAGCGCCGTCGCCAGGGGGATGATCTCCCTCGAGCGCCTCTTCGAGATTCAGGCCGCCCTCGACCGCCTCCTCGCCCGGCGGGGGGCCGCGCTCGACGCCGCCTACTTCTGCCCCCACCACCCGAGCGAGGGCGACCCTCCCTTCCGCCGCGACTGCCCCTGCAGGAAGCCCCGCCCCGGCCTGATAGAGCGCGCCGCCCGCGAGTGGAGCCTCGACAGGGCCGCCTGCTTCCTCGTGGGCGATTCGGAGCGCGACTTCGCCGCCGCGGCCGCCGCGGGCGTCCGGGCGCTCTCCGTCGGCGCGGCCGTCCCGGGCGTCCCCCGCTTCGACGGCCTCCCCGCGGCCGCCGAGCACATCCTCGCCTCGTCGAAAGGAACGAGCGCATGAGCGAGCTTTTCGACCCCTCCTCCCTCTCCCGCTACTCCATCCGCGACCGCAAGCACCTCGTGGGCGTCGAGAGCTTCGCCTCCGCGCCGCCTCCCCCCCTCTCGTTCGCCGACTTTCTCGCCTCCCTCCCCGACCAGCTCGGCGCCCGCAACCTCCGCCTCGCCGCCGCCGCCGTCATCGAGGCGCGCCGCAACGACCGCCCCGTCCACGCCTCCATGGGCGCGCACGTCATAAAGGTGGGCCTGGCCCCCGTCGTCGCGGACCTGCTCGAACGGAAACTCTGGACCGGCCTCTCCTTCAACGGCGCGGCCGTCGTCCACGACCTGGAGATAGCCCTCATCGGCCGCACCAGCGAGGACGTGGCCGAGTCCATCTCCGACGGCACATTCGGCTTCGCCCGCGAGACGGCCGAACTCTACATGGAGGCCGCCCGCGCCGCCGCGAGGGACGGCATCGGGCTCGGCGAGGCCGTCGGAAGGCTCATCGAGGAAAGGGAACTGCCCTACAGGCGGCACAGCATCTTCGCCGCCGCCTGGAGGCTCGGCGTCCCCGCCACCGTCCACTGCGCCTTCGGCACCGACATAGTCCACATGCACCCGGAGATGGACCCCGAGGCCCTCGGCCGCGCCACCTACACCGACTTCCTGCGCTTCGCCGCCCTCGTCGCCCGCCTCTCCGGCGGCGTGTACTTCAACATCGGAAGCGCGGTCGTCCTCCCCGAAGTCTTCCTCAAGGCCCTCTCCATGGCCCGCAACGCCGGCCTCATGGACGGCCCCTTCACCGCGGTGAACATGGACATGCTGCCCCACTACCGCCCCGCCCGCAACGTCCTCGAGCGTCCCGGCGGCGTTGCCCTGGACATCCGGGGACACCATGAGATAATGCTCCCCCTCTTGCGTGCGGCGCTCCTCAGCGCCGGGGAGGTCTGAGTGCTCTACGAGGAAGCCGGAAAGGCGTTCGACATGTTGGGCTCGCCCCGCGTGCTCGTCGTGGGCGACGTCATGCTCGACAGGTACTCCTTCTGCGAGGTGGACCGCATCTCGCCGGAGGCCCCCATCCCCGTCCTCGACGTACGCCGCGAGGAAACCTGGGCGGGCGGCGCCTCCAACGTCGCCGCCAAGTGCGTCCAGCTCGGCGCCGAGGCCCTCATCGCGGGCGTGGTCGGAGGCGACCCCGAGGGGGCCGAACTCAAGCGCCTCCTCGCCTCCTCCGGCGTGGACGTCTCCCTCGTGATAGAGGACCCCTCGCGCCCCACCACCCTCAAGCACCGCTTCCTCGCCCGCAACCAGCAGGTCCTCCGCGCCGACCGCGAGCTCCGCGAGCCCCTTTCCCCCTCCGTGCGCGACAGCCTGTTCCCCCTACTCCTCGACGAGTTGGAGCGCTCCTCCGTCCTCGTCGTCAGCGATTACGGCAAGGGCCTGCTCACGCCCGACATGCTCGCCGAGCTCATCCGCAAGGCCCGCTCCCTCTCCCTCCCCGTCGTGGTGGACCCCAAGGGCAGGGACTACTCCCGCTACCGCGGGGCCGACGTGCTCACCCCCAACACCAAGGAAGCCCTCGCCGCCGCCGGGATGGACGGAGAGGACGGCGAGGACGCCCTCCACGCCTGCGCCCGCCGAATCCTCGAGATCACCGAGAGCCCCTATCTCGTCATCACCCGTTCCGAGAAGGGCATGACGGTGTTCGACTCCTCCGGCTCTCACCGCGACTTCCCCGCCCTCAAGCGCGAGGTGTACGACATCACCGGCGCGGGCGACGCCGTGGCCGCCACCTTCGCCGTCTCGCTCGGCAGCGGCATGGACCCCTTCCAGGCCGCGCCGCTCGCCACCATCGCCGCCGGCCTCACCGTCGCCCAGCTCGGCGTGGGAAAAGTAACGCGCGAGGAACTCCGCGCCGCGGTATACGGCGGCTTGTTGAACGCCACCGGCAAGATACTCCCCCGCCGCCGCCTCGTCGAGGTGGTCGAGTCCCTCCGCGCGGGCGGCGCGCGCATAGTCTTCACCAACGGCTGCTTCGACCTCCTCCACGTCGGCCACATCAAGATGCTCGAGCGCGCCAAGGAATACGGCGACGTCCTCGTGGTCGCCATAAACACCGACGAGTCCGTCCGCCGCCTCAAGGGCTCCAACAGACCCATCATAGACGAGGAAGCCCGCGCCGCCGTCATCGCCTCCCTACTCCCCGTGGACTTCGTGACCCTCTTCGACGAGGACACCCCCCTCGATCTCATCCGCCTCGTCCGCCCCGACGTCCTCGTAAAGGGCGGCGACTACACCACCGAGACCGTCGTGGGCGCCGACTTCGTCCTCTCCTACGGCGGCCGCGTCGAGGTCATCCCCCTCGTCGAGGGCTTCTCCACCACCGACATAGTCGGCCGCGTCCTCGACAGATACCGCGAAGGAAAGGGCGGCCGATGAGCCTCGATCCGGACGGCGTCCGCTTCTACTTCAAGACCTCCTACCGCGTGGCGCTCGTCCTCGCCGCCGTCGTCCTGTTCACCTCATCCGTGGCGCTCGGCGACGGCGGCAAACTCGTCGTGGAGACCCCCCTCCCGCTCTTCCTCTCCGCCGTAATCGGCGCGGTCGCCCTCGCCATGTTCTCCGTCCCCTACATCACCATATCCGACGGCACGCTCCGCATATACATGATCTTCTCCAAGAAGTTCCTCCCCGCCGAGAAGATAGTCCGCTTCGTCATCGAGGAAGGCGGCTCCGTGAGGGTGAACATGCTCGGCGGTGAGGCGCACCACATAAGGCTCTACCACGTATCGGCGAAGGAAAGGCCCCGCCTGCTCGACACCCTCTCCCACATAGCGCCCATCTCGGACGAGCGCAAGGAGGCTTCCCGATGAGCGAGGAAAAGAAAACCCCCTCCTTCCAGGACTTCGTGAGGGCGGAACTCGGCCTCGGCTGGGTGCTCGCCGCCGCCCTCGCCGTCGGCCTGCTCGTGGGCTCCTTCGGCAAGCTCTTCCAGATACCCCAGGAAGTTTACGCCTTCAACCGCGCCCTCGAAAAGGAAGGGCTCTACGACTTCTTCTACCGCGAGTTCATGCCCGACCTGCGCTCCAAGCCCCCCCAGCTCTACACCCGCGCCCAGGCCGAGAAGGTGAAGAAGGTCGAGCGCATACTCGCCGACCACTCCCCCGGCTTCATGCTGGTCATGTTCATGTTCCTGCTGGGAGCCGCGCTGTTCATCGCCTTCTTCCTGCGCCTCGCCGCGGCCTACCACCTCAGGATCGCCCGCCTCGAAGACGCCCTGGCCGCTCAGCGCTCCGGAAGCGAGCCCTCTCCCCCGGCCGCCGAGACGTAAACCGCGAACGCCCTGAAGTACGAAAGCACCCGCGCCGCCCGCTCCGGCCTCACCCTCTCCATGCGCCTCAGCGGCGCCTCGCCGTCGAACCCCTCCGCCTTGCCCCCCGTCTCCAGGTGGTACAGAAGCATCTCCGCGAGCCCCCCCGGCGAGTCCAACCGCTTCAGCACGTTCGCCGCCGACTCCCGCTTCAGCACGGCGAGCTCCTCGGCGTCCACCCCGCGCCCCGCTTCCTCCATCTCCCGCTCGATGCGCGCCGCCGCGTCCTCCCCCCGTCCCGGAAGCACCGCGGAATGCACGGCCGCTATCCTCTTCTCGAAGCTCCGTATCAGCTCGTGCCCGTAGGCTATCCCCATCTCCTCGCGTATCGAGCGGAAGATGCGCGACGACGACCCCGTCGCGAACACCCCCATCGCCGCGGCGAACTCCGTCCTTGTGAACCGCGCGCCGCGCCCCGGCGCGAAGAACACCACCACGTGGTCGCTCTCCCCGCCCCCTTCCTCCCGGAATCGCCGCTTGCGCTCCGGCGGCTCGAACGGCCTCCAGCGCGTCCCCCGGCCCCGCGCTTCCCCGCCCGTAACCGCCAGAAGAAGCCTCCCGGCTTCCTCCGTCTCCAGCGGCCCCGCCGACACGCCCAGCGCCCGGCCCCTCCACGCCGTGCGGGCGAACAACTCCCGCAGACCGGCCAATTCCAGCGCCTCCGCTTCCTCCGGCGTGCCGCTCGCGGGCCGCGAGTAGGGATCCCCTTCCAGCGCCAGGCCGAACGCCCTGCGCACCGCCCGCGTGGAGGGCTGCGTCTCCAGCTCCCTCAGCCACGACGCCAGGTTGGAACGGTCCACCTCGAACAGCCCCTCGTCGAACCCCTCGTCCATGAAGGCGGGCTCGCGAACGCTCTCCGCCAGGAACCTCTCCAGCTCCGCCGCGTACCTCTCTCCCCCCGCCTCGGCGGGAGAGACGAAGGTCGCGCCGAACACCAGCCTGAAGGAATCCCCCCGCCTCCTCACGTGCCAGCCGCAGTTCAGGCCGTACATCTCCGCCTTCGCCGCGGCGTGCTCCCTCGCGCTCGGGCGGGAGCGCGTGCCCCTCTCCAGGAGCGAGCACAGAAGCTCCAGCGCCGCCCCGGACACCCCCCGCGGCGCGCAGAACGACACCGCCAGCCTCTGCACCGTGTGCCGCGCGTCCGTCAGCACCGCCAGGCGCGAGCCCGCGGGCGACGGCGCCGCAACGGCCTTCGCCCTCATCCTTCCTCCTCCGGCCTGCCGTACAGGGCCAGCGCCGTTGCCGATTCCACCCGCACCCGCACGATCTCCCCCTTCAGCTCCGGCGGCCCGTCCACTATCACTATCCGCTCCGTGGGAGCTCGCCCCGCCAGCCTCGACGGATCCCGCCGCGAAGGCCCCTCCACCAGCACCTCCACCGTGCTCCCCACGAGCTTCGCGTTGTCCTCCGCGGCTATTTCGAGATGCAGCGCCAGAAGGTCGTTGTTGCGCCGCTTCTTCACCTCCGCCGGAACGTCGTCGGGAAGCCTCGCCGCCGCCGTCCCCCTGCGCGGCGAGTACTTGAACACGAACACCTGCGAGAACCGAACCCGCTCCACGAGCTCCCGCGTCCGAAGGTAGTCCTCCTCCGTCTCGCCGGGGAAACCCACTATGAAGTCCGAGGCGAGCGCCGCGCCCGGCGCGCGCTCCCTCACCATCTCCACGAGCTCCAGGTAGCGCTCCCGCGTGTAGCCCCGGTTCATCGCCGCGAGTATCCGGTTCGATCCGCTCTGCGCGGGCAGGTGCAGGTACGGGCACACCTTGGGAAGCGCCAGGGCGTCCGCGAGCTCCGGCGTCAGGTCCTTGGGATGGCTCGTCACGAACTTCAACCGCTCTATCCCCTCCACCTCCCCCGCGCGCGCCAGCAGCTCCGCCAGGTCGCAGGGAGGCTCGAGCCCCTTCCCGTAGGAATTGACGTTCTGCCCCAGGAAGGTTATCTCCTTCACCCCGTCGTCCGCCAGCCGCTTCACCTCGTCCAATATCTCGTCCGGCGGTCTGCTGTACTCCCGCCCCCGCACGTAGGGGACTATGCAGTACGAGCAGAAGTTGTCGCAGCCCCTCATCACGGTGACGAACGCCTGGAAGGGCGACGTCCGCCAGTGGAAGCCGCCCTCGTGCCCCGGCCGGCCGTCGAGGCCCACCGCCACTATCGGCCCGCCCTGCGCCCTCACCCGGTCCAGTAGCTCCGGCAGCAGGTGGAACCGCCTCGTGCCGCACACTATGTCCAGCTCCGGCAGCCGCTCGAGCGCCCCCCGCGCCTCCTTCTCCGCGCAGCAGCCCGCCAGCACCAGGATGACCCGCCGCCCGTCCCGCTTCCGCCTCGCGTGCCTCCCCAGCCGCGAGAAGGCCCGGTCCTCGGCGTGCTGCCTCACCGTGCAGGTGACGTAGATCACCGCGTCGGCCTCGTCCTCGTCGCGTACCGGAACGTGCCCGCGCCTCTCCAGCAGCTCCTGGATGGCCGAGGCGTCGGCCCGGTTCATCTGGCACCCGAACGGAACCACGCATACTTTCAGCGGCGAAATGTCGGCTTCCATCGCGCGGTATTGTATATTCTTTGAAAGAGCCTATCCTTCAAAACCTCACTCCGGGAAACGGGAGGACAGATGAGCTACGAGGTCTGGAACGCCAACATAGACCCCCGAAAGGTGCTCGAAAAGGCCCTCTCAGGCATGAAGGCGCACTTCGCCGCCTCCGCCTCGCGCGAGCTCGCCGCCCTCGAGGCCGCCGTGGCCGCGGGCTCGACCTCCCCCGCCGAGGGAGCCGAGCTCCGCGCCCGCATACTCGACCGCGCCGCCGACACCGAGCGCGTCCTCGAGGAAAACGTCCGCCCCCGCCTCGAACGCTGGCTCACCGACCCCCACGTCAGGCGGATCTGCCCCGCCGCCGTCCCCGCCATCGCGGACGCCGTGGACGACGCCCGCTGGGACCACCTCTTCGAGGCCTTCTTCTCCGACATAAAGTTCGGCACCGGAGGAATACGGGGCAGGGCGGTCATGAGCGTCGGCGACCTCAGGACCATGGCCGCCTTCGGCGTGGACGCCCCCTTCCTCCGCGGCCCCAACCTGTTCAACGACCTCACCGTGCTCCGCCTCTCCGCCGCCGTCGCCCGCTTCGCCGCCGACAACTCCCTCCAGGGCGCCGTCGTGGGCTTCGATTCCCGAATCGGCGGGCCCCGCTTCGCCTCGCTCATCGCCCGCCTCTTCCTCTCCGCCGGGCTCCGCGTCCACCTCTTCGCCGAGCCCTGTCCCTTCCCCGAACTCTCCTTCGCCGTCGTCCGCTTCGGCGCGGACCTCGGCGTCTTCATCTCCGCCAGCCACAACGACAAGCGCTACAACGGCTATAAGCTCACCTCCGCCACCGGGGCCCAGCTCACCAACGCCGAGCGCGAGCGCATATACCGCGATTACGTCCTGAAGACCGACTTCGCCGACGTGCCCGACCTCCCCCCCATCGAGGATTTCGCCTCCCGCCTCGTCGTCGTCGGCCCCGACGACGCCGAACGCCCCGCCTCCTCCGCCGTCTTCGACCTGCACCCCGCCTACCTCGAACACATGCGCTCCTTCATCGTGGACCCCGCCGCCCTCGCTCCGCTCGCCCCCTCCCTCGAAATAGGCTACTGCGCCTTCTACGGCGCGGGAAGCCGCCTCGTCCCCCGCCTCCTCCGCTCCGCTGGCTTCGAGCGCATAACCGAGGTGACCCACCGCTCCATGAACGAGCCCGACGGTTTCTTCCCCTGCTTCGAGTACACCCAGCAGCCCGACCCCGGCGACCCCTCCTCCGCGCGCATCGCGGTCGAGGCGTTCATAGCCGAGCACGGCGAGGAACGCTTCGACGAGCTCGACATACTCATCGGAACCGACCCCGACGCCGACAGGATGGGCGTGGTGGTCAAGGTCCCGCCCGAACAGAAAGAAATCTACGGCGGCGGGTGGACCCTCCTCAAGGCCGACGAAGTCTGGGCGCTCCTCCTCGCCCACCGCCTCCGCAAGCTCGAGGCGGAGAACTCCCCCCTCCTGCGCCGCGGCTTCATCGCCCAGTCCCACGTCACCAGCGACCTCATAACGGAACTCGCCGAGCGCAAGGGCCTCGCCTGGATCAAGACTTGGGTGGGCTTCAGCCTCCTCGCCGAGGCCGTCTCCTTCGCCTGGAACGGCCTCGACGTCTTCGAGAAGACCGAGTACGACACCCGCCGCTTCTCCACCCTCTACGCACACCACCGCTACGAGCCCGGCGTGCGCGACTACAACCTCGGCTGCTTCGAGGAAAGCAACGGCTTCTCCATCCTCGGCGGCCCTCCCTCCTCCCCGAACGCTTTGGGGGAGGGCGGACACGTGCGCGACAAGGACGGCACCCTCGCCGCACTCCTCATCGCCGAGGTGGCCGCCCACGCCAAGGCCGAGGGCAAGACGCTCATAGACCTGCTCGACGACCTCACCCTCTCCGAAGGGCTCGCCCTCTACGTGAACCGCTACCGCCCCGATCCCCCGGTCGGCCAGTACGAGGGCGTGAACGCCATCCAGCGCAAGCTCTTCCACCTCCACCGCGCCGAGGAACTCCGCGCCCGCGCCCTGCGCGACGGCCTGGAGATTGCGGGCTACAGGGTGACGGACGTGGAGATATGCCCCGGAAAGGGCAAGTACGCCGCCGACCCCGACCACGGCTACCGCCCCCACCGCACCATGAGCGAGGCCGCCGAACGCGCCTCCGTCCTCCTCCCTCCGCCCGGAGACGAGGCCGCCGAGGACGCCTTCACGGACCTCATGGTGAAGCGCGGAATGCCCGCCCCCGAACCCTCCGCCTCCCGCACCGAGAGGCTCGCCGCCGCCCGCTCCTTCTTCTTCTCCAACGTCGCCGTCTTCCCCGAGGAAGGGATGCGCTTCTACCTCTCCGAGGACAAGCGCTCCTTCGTGACGCTCCGGCCTTCCGGCACCTCGCGCAACCTCAAGCTCTACGTCCAGCTCTCCGAGCGCCCGGCGGACCGCGCCTCGCTCCTCGAGGCGAAGGCGAGGCTCATCGCCGCGGCCGACGAGGTCCTCTTCGACCTCGCCCGCCTGCTCGGCATGAAGTGGTGAACCCGTCCCCTCCGGACGAAAAAGCGGGGGCCTCGGCCCCCGCTCTCTTGTTTCTCCGCCTTGCGTCACGTCAGGAAGTCCTTCTCCCTCCACCGCCGGGCGGCAACAAACCGGCCTTCCCCGCTTTGACGAGCCTCTTCACCGCTTCCGGCAGGTCCTCCTCCCGCGCCGCGACGAGGAGACGCGCTCCCCTCTCCTTTTCCACCCTCGCCGCTATTCTCTCCAGCGCCTCCCTACCCATCTGCCCGCTCGCCAGAACGGTGTCGTATTTCTCCTCGGCGAGTTTCCTCAGCCCCTCCGCCGCGCTTCCGGCCGTGTCCGCCTCGAGCATGGACCCGCTCAGCAGAAGTTTCAGCCGCGCCGCTTCCTCTTTCCCCTTTCCCAGCACTAGCTCGCGCTTTCCCCGAACGGCTGGCAGCGCCTCGCCCGCCGGATGCGGGGACGCCACGGCCTCCGCCACCGGAAGGTGCACGAGAAACGTGGTCCCTTCCCCCGGGGCGCTCTTCATCTCGACGAACCCGCCGTATTCCCCCACCGTCTTCCTCACCGAGAACAGCCCCATCCCCCGCACGCTGTCCATGCCTTTCTCCTTCGTGCTGAAGCGGGGCCTGAATATGTCGGCCTCGATGTCGGGCGGTATCCCCGGACCGTTGTCCCGCACCTCCACCACTATCGCCTCTCCCGCCTTGACGAAGGGTATCTCCGCCTCGTCCAGCGCGATCTCGGCGTTCCGCGTCCGCACCGACACGACCCGCTCCCGCTGCCCCTCCGTGGCCTCGAGCGCGTTCCTGAGAAGGTTCGAGAACACCGTCACCAGCTCCGACGGATCGGCCGCCAGGTAATGGTGCTCCGCCTCCAGCGAACTCTCCACCTTCACCCCCTTCAGGGCGGAAAGCTCGCTCTCCAGAAGCTCGTGAACGTCCACTATCTCCTTCCCCGCCCCCTTCCCGCGGCTCCTGCGCCTGAAGCGGTCGAACATCCTACGGAGCATCTTCGCCCGCCGAAGTATGTCCCTCGCCTCCGGCGGACAGCTCCCGTCCGGCGCGCTAAGCCCCTTCACCCGCCCTTCGAGGAACAGAAGGTAGTTGTTCAGGTCGTGCGCGAAGAGAGCGAGCGCCTCCTCCATCTCCTGGAAGCGGAGGGCCTCCATCACCCTCTGCCGGAGCTCCTTCTCCTCCGTTATGTCCATGACTATCCCCGCTATGCGCCTCACTTCCCCGTCGGCGTCCCGCACCAGGAAGGCCCGCGACCTCACCCACCTTACCTCCCCGTCCGGCCTCACTATCCGGTATTCCACGTCGTAGTCCCCGGATTTCTGCCTCGCCAGGGCGCTCTCCACCCTCTCCCTGTCTTCCTCGTGTATGTTCTCCTTCCACGAGGAAGGCCTTTCGTAGAGATCCCGGACGGGACAGCCCCATATCCGCTCGTACTGCGGACTGATGTAAACGTACCGCCCGGTGGCCATGTCCCTCAACCACAGCACGGCTTCTATGTTCTCGGCGAGCTCGGCCATGTACCGCAGCCTGTCGGCGTCCGCCTCCCCCTTCTCCACGACTCTGCCGACCATCACGGCGAAGGACTGCCCGGCCGCCTCCGCCGGGGAGACGACGAGCTCCACCTCCTCGCCTCCTCTTCCCCTTACGATGTACCGGCCCCCCTCGGGCGGGACGTTTTCCAGGAAATCGCCCACGGTGCTTTCCCCCGCCTTCACTCCAAACAGCCGTTCGGCCGCGGCGTTGCAGCTCAGCACCTTGCCGCCCGGAAACGCAACGACGAGCCAAGCGTCGCTCATGCCCTCCAAGGCGCGCCCCACCAGCTCATAACTCATGAGCCGCTGCCCCATGAACCCCGAATCGTTCCCTTGCGGCCGCTCGCCCGCCTTCTTCGGCGGACCTTCCTTTCTTTCTTCCTTCCTATCCTGCAACCCTTTCTTCCCCTTGCAGGGAACTCTTCCCGGCCCCTTCTCCCGCCGGAACGAGCCCCGGCGCGGCGTGCCGGAAAAACAGACAAAATATATTACCACAACTCCAACTATTTTGTCAAGTGCAGATATGTTGCTTTCGTCTCCTTTTGTCCGCCGTCGCAGATCGGGTAAAATGGAGTCCATGCCGCACCTCGCCGTGAACACCGCAGAAGGCTTCTTTTCGCGCCCGCTCAAGAGTCCCGTGACCGCGGGCGGCGCGCCTTCCGACGGAATCGTCCTCACCTCCCCCCTGGCCGAGAGGCACCACTTCAAGCTTGACCTCGACTCCGGCGGCTGGTTCGTCCAGGACCTGAAGGAAAGCTGGAGCGTCCTCGTCAACGACGTGCCCGTGCTGAAACGCTACCTGTCGGACGGCGACGAGATATCCGTCGGCGAGGACACCGTCGTCTTCCACCACGACGCCCCCGCCCCGGAGGTCCTACTCGCTTCCTCCTCCGGCGCGCTTCCCGCCTCCCTCTCCGACCTTCCCCCCATCGGCCCTTGGAACGAGCGCCGCCTCGCCCGCCGCGCCTTCGCGCTGCGCCGACTGCGCCGCCGCTTCCGCGTCTTCGCGCTCGCCGTCCTCACCCTGGCCTTCGCCTTCCGCGTCCGGGCCTGGCTCGAGCGGCGGACCTCGTCTCCGCCCCCGCCCCCTCCGTTCTCCGATCGCCTGCTTTCCGATGCGCTCCGCCGCGAGAGGGAAGGGGACTTCTCGGCCGCCATCTCCGCCGCCCGCGCCGCCTTGGCCGCCGCCCGCACGCCCTCGCGGAGGGCCGGGGCCGAGCGTCTCGCCGCGCGCTGCGCCTCCGCCCTCATGGAGAGGGACGAGAGGGCCGCCGCGCGCCTTCCGGCCTCCCCGGACCTCCTCCGCTTCCCCTCCTCCTCGGCCGCCCGCCGCTTCCTGCTCCGCCTCGTCCGCGAGACGGCCCGCCGCCCCTTCGCCGACCTCTCCGCCGCCTCCGCCGAATGGAGGGAGCTCTCGCGGAAGGTGTCCGCCCTCCTCGCCGCCGGCGACCGCCTCGCCGCCGCCTCCCTCCTGCGCGCCTTCGCCGAACGCCGCCCTTCCGCCCCTCAGGCCCCCTGGGCGAAACTCCGGGCGGACTCGCTCCTCGCCGCCGCCCGGAGGGCGGCCCTCTCCTTCTACTCCCGCCGCGGCGCGCCCCCGCCCCGGACGGACTTCGACTTCTCCTCCCCCGCCGCCTTCGCCTCCTGGCGGGTGGAGGAAGGCCGCTGGACCCGCACGCCTTCCGGCCTCTCCCTCGATTCGGTGGACGTTCCCCCCGCCTCCCTCGCCTGCGATTCCCTCCGCTACTGCGGCGTCTCCTTCTGGATGCGCCTCTGCGCCTCGCCGCCCCGGGACGGCTCCCTCTCCGCCGGGCTCTCCGGCGGCGACTGCTCCCTTCTCGTCGTGCTTTCCCGCTCCTCCTGCCGCCTCACGCTCGAGGCGGGCGGCGAACGGCTCGAAGTGCCCTTCGATCCTCCCCCCTCTTTCCCCTGCACCGTGGAGCTCGCCCTCGCCGAAGACGCGCTGATACTCCAAGCGGGGCGCTCCCTGCTCCGCGCCCGCGTCCCGTTCGCCTGGATGCTGGAGGGAAACCCCGTCCTCTCCGCTTCCGCCCCCGGCGCTTCCGTCCTCTCCCTATCGCTCGGCCGCTGACCGCCCCCGGCCGTAGTCCGGCAGCACCGCCTTCCGCCCGTCTCCCCTCTCCACCAGCGTACAGCCGAGCCCGTAGCACTCCTCGAACGTCCTCTCCGTCAACGCCTCGTCCGGCCGCCCCTGCGCGATTATCCTCCCGCCCTTCATCACCACGAGGGAGTCCGCGAACGCGAGCGCCAGGTTCACGTCGTGCGTCACCGCCGTCACCGTCCGCCCCTCACGCGCCAGCGACAGCAGAAGCCCGAACAGCCCCGCCGCGTGGGCCGCGTCCAGGTGTGCGGCGGGCTCGTCCAGAAGAAGGACGGGCGTGTCCTGCACGAGCGCCCTCGCCACCGCCGCCCGCTGCCTCTCCCCGCCCGACAGCGTCTCCGGCCTCCTGCCCGCGAGCCCGGCGCAGTCCACCCGCTCCAGCGCCTCCATCGCCCGCCGCACGTCCTCCTCCCTGTCGAAGAACCCCCGCCGCCGCGGATACAACCCCTGCATCACCCCTTCCAGCACCGTGAACGCGGGCGGAAACACGGGAAACTGCGGCAGCCACGACACCAGCCTCGCCCGCTCCGCCGGTTCCAGCCGCCCCGCGTCCCTTCCCCCCATCTCCACCTTCCCCGCCGCCGGAACGAGCAGCCCGGCCGCCAGCTTCAAAAGCGTCGTCTTGCCGCTCCCGTTCGCCCCGCATACGACCGTCAGCTCCCCCTCGGCAGGTTCGAGGGAGACTCCT
>QNBY01000004.1 GCA_003644275.1 Planctomycetota bacterium | reverse complement strand
CTCGACGCGACCGCCTCGGAGGACGTCCTGGCCGCAGCCTCCAGGCCGCTAGGACACTGGCGGGCGCTGCTTCTCGAAGCCGTCCACCGCAAGCGCGCGACCGGCTCATGGGGCAAGCCGGAGCAGATAGACTTCGACCCCGCCGCCGTACCGCTTCCCACCTTTCTCCCCCTCGTGAGGATACGCGCCGAGGCGCTCACCCTCGCAGGCAAGCCCGCCGAGGCCTACGGGCTCCTCATGAGGGGCCTGCAGCGCTTCGACCGCTATCTTCCCTTCTTCCTCTACGCCGTGAAGCTGATAAACGACACGCGCTCGGACGGCCCGGTGCTCCGCTTCCTCGAACGGGCCGCCGCGCTCGGCGCCGATCCCTTCACCCTCGCCTTCGAGTACGGCCGCTACTACAAGAACCGCGGCGACCTGAAAACGGCCGAGAAGTGGTTCAGCCGCGCGATCGCCCTCAAGCCCGCCGACGCCCGCGCCTGGCTCATGCGGGGGGACTGCCGCCGCTTCACAGGCAGGCGGGCCGAGGCGATGGAGGACTACCGCACCGCCTACAACCACGACCCCACCCTCACCGTGGCGCTGGTGAACCTCGCCATACTGTCCTTCGAGTCCGGCGAGATACAGGTGGCCGCCCAGCTCTTCGACGAGGCGGTGGCGGCCGATCCCTCGTTCGCCAGCGCGTGGGTGGAGAGGGCCAACTTCAAGGCCGCCATCGGGCTGATGCAGGAAGCCGAGAAGGACTACCTCGAGGCGGCCCGCCTCACGCCGAAGGACCCCTATCCCCTGTTCCGGTTGGCCGAGGCGTGGCTCCGCAACGGCGACTACGAAGCCGCCCGCCGCTACGCCGAGGCGGCCCTCGAACGGAAGGCGGACTACGCGCCCGCGCTCGTCGTGCTCGGCGACGCCGCTCGTTCCGAGGGGGACATGAGAGGGGCCGCTTCCTACTACCGCCGGGCGCTCGACAGCTCGCCGGGGGATTTCACCGCCGCCCGCTCGCTCGCGGCGGCCCTCCTCACCCTCCGCGACGTGAAGGGCGCGCGCGCCGCGGCCATGACGGCCTTGGCCGCCTTCGACATGGACCCCCTCTCCAACTACGTCCTGGCGATGACCGACCTCGCCCGGGGCCGTTTCGATGCCGCGCGCTCCCGCCTGCGCTTCCTGCTCGACGACGACATAGGCTACGCTCCCGCCTGGTACGGCCTGGCGCTGCTGGAGTTCGCCACGGGCCGCACCGCCATAGCCGTGTCCCGCCTGGAGACCGCCATACGCTGGAAGCCCGATCCCGCCTGGGTGCTCTTCCGCGCCCAGCTCGCCCTGCTCGATCCCGCCTTCGCCCTTGAAGACGCCGAGAGGGTGGTTTCCCTCCTTGCGGACCCGGCCGACCGCCTGCTGGTGGACGTGGCGCGGGCCGCTCTGGCGAAGGACGAGACGGCGCTTCGTTCCGCCGTGGCCGGGCTGGCGAAGATTCCCTCGCGCGCGAAGCTGGCCGCCGTGCTGGAGAAGGCGCTGAACGCCCCCAACCCCTCGGCGCGTCCCCCCTCCATACGCCCCCCGCAGCGGACGGTGGCGTGTTTCTACCTCGCGCTCGTCCTCTACGGCCGCGGGCGCACGGACGGCGCCGTGAGAATGCTCCGGTTCAACCTCCGCTCGAACGACTATCTGACCCCCGAATATCACCTCTCCGCCGTCCTCGCAGCCCGCCTCGAGACCTCCCCCTGAGGCCGCCTTTTGCTTGTATTCCCCCCCCAAACCCTGTAGAATACCCGGTTCGTCATGGAGAGAGAACGCCTTGCCGAAAACATAGATGCGGTGCGCGCCGCCATAGCGGACGCCTGCGCCCGCGCGGGCCGCGACCCGTCCTCGGTGACGCTCGTGGCCGTCACGAAGTACCTCACGCCGGAACAGGCCGCCCTGTTGCCGGAGCTCGGGCTGCTCGACCTCGGCGAGAACAGGGTGCAGGAGCTCCTGAAGAAGAGGGAGCGCCTGCCCGCATCCGTCCGCTGGCACATGATCGGGCACCTGCAGCGCAACAAGGTGAAGAAAGTGCTGCCGGCCGTGGTGCTCGTGCACGGGGTGGATTCCGTCCGCCTGCTCGACGCGCTGGCCGGACACGCCTCTCCCTCCTCGCCCGCGCCGCTGTTGCTCGAGGTGAACCTGTCCGGCGAGGAGACGAAGTACGGCTTCGCCCCCGGCGAAGTGGAGACCGCGCTGGAGCACGCCCTCGGACTGCCCTCCCTCCGTCCCCTCGGCCTGATGACCATGGCCCCCGTGGTGGACGACGCGGAGAAGACCCGCCCGATCTTCGCGGCCCTCAGGGAGCTTCGCGACTCCCTCGCCCGCCGCTTCGGGCTGGGCGATTCCTTCCGCCACCTCAGCATGGGCATGAGCCAGGACTACGAGGTGGCCGTGGAAGAAGGCGCAACCCTCGTCCGGGTGGGCTCCGTCCTCTACCGGGGGGCGCTGTGAGCCTCGAGCTCCGCTCCTCCGCGAAGGGACTGTCCTTCCGGGTGAGGCTGAAGCCGCGCTCGTCGCGCGACGCCCTGCTCGGGGTGCGCGACGGCGTCCTGCACGCCGCCGTGACCCGGCCCCCGGTGGGGGGCAGGGCGAACAAGGCGCTGGTGGAACTGCTGGCCGCCGAGTTCGGCCTGCCTAAGAAGGCGTTCTCCATCGCGTCGGGCGCCGCCTCCAGGGAGAAGACGGTCCTCGTGGACCCGGCGTTCGCCGGACGCTTCAAGAAGGCCCTCGCCGAACGCGGCGCCGGTTGAACCGGCCCCCGGAGGGCGCCATCCAGGAGAAACCGCATGGACTACAAGAAGACGCTCAACCTGCCTAGGACCTCGTTCTCGATGAAGGCGAACCTCACCGCCCGCGAGCCCCTCATCCAGAAGCGGTGGCGCGAGATGGACATATACTCCGCCATCCGCCGCCGCCGGAAGGGCGCTCCGAAGTTCGTCATGCACGACGGCCCCCCCTACGCCAACGGCGGCGTGCACATCGGCACCGGCATGAACAAGATACTCAAGGACTTCGTGGTGAAGTACTTCACCCTCCGCGGCTACGACGCACCCTTCGTGCCGGGCTGGGACTGCCACGGCCTGCCCATCGAACACAAGGTGATCACCGCCGCCCGCGAGCTGGGCGAGACCGCCTCCCCCTCCGAGATACGCCGCCGCTGCCGGGCCTACGCGGAGAAGTTCATAGACCTCCAGCGCGAGCAGTTCAGGGCGCTCGGCGTCTTCGCCGACTGGGACAACCCCTATCTCACCTTCACCCCCTCCTACGAGGAAGGCGTCCTCGAGGTCTTCCAGCGCATGTTCGAGCGCGGTTACGTGGGGAGGGCGCTGAAGTCCATCCACTGGTGCATGCACTGCGTAACGGCCCTCGCCGACGCCGAGCTCGAATACGCCGACATTGCGAGCCCCTCCATCCACGTGCTGTTCCCCGGCGCCGAAGGGCTCGCGCGGGCGTTCGGAGTGGAGGACGACTCCCCCGCCTACGTCCTGATATGGACCACCACCCCCTGGACGCTCCCCGCCAACGTGGCCGCGGCCGTGAACCCCGAGGTGGAATACGTCCTCTTCAGGTTCTCCTCTCCCTCCGTGGAGCGCGGGATCACCTTCGCGGCTTCCTCGCTGCTCGAAACCGTGAAGGAAACGACGGGCTTCGAGAACGTCGAGATCCTCGGGAGGGCCAAGGGCGAGGCGCTGGTGGGGCTCGCCTACCGCCATCCCTTCCTCGACCGCACCGGCCGCGTCATCGCCGCCCCGTTCGTCACCGTGACGGACGGCACGGGCGTGGTGCACATAGCGCCAGGCCACGGCGCCGAGGACTACCAGGCGGGCGTGGAGAACGACCTCCCCATCATCAGCCCGGTGGACGAGAAGGGGCGTTTCACCGACGAGGTCCCGCTCTGGAAGGGCATGAACGTGCACGAGGCCGATCCCCTCATCGTGGAGCACCTGCGGTCGCTGGGGCTGCTCGCCGCGTCGGGTTCGCTCTCCCATTCCTACCCGCACTGCTGGCGGTGCAAGAACCCCGTCATCTTCCGCGCCACCCCCCAGTGGTTCGTGTCGGTGGACCACGAGAACCTGCGCGGGCGGATGCTCGAGGCGGTGAAGAAGACCCGCTGGGTGCCCGCCTGGGGCGAGGACCGCATATCCTCCATGATAACCAACCGGCCCGACTGGTGCATCTCCCGGCAGCGCGTCTGGGGCGTGCCCATTCCGGCCCTCTACTGCAATTCCTGCGGCTCCACCGTGGTGAACTCCGAGATGCTCGACGCCGTCCGCGCCTTCGTGAGGGAGCACGGGGCCGACGGCTACTTCGACGCCTCGCCCGCCGACTTCCTCCCCGAGGGCTTCCGCTGCCCGCATTGCGGCGGCTCGTCCTTCACCAAGGAAAAGGACATATTCGACGTGTGGTTCGAGAGCGGCTCGTCCTTCCGGTCGGTGGTGATGAGGCATCCCCAGCTCCGTTTCCCGGCGGACGTGTACCTCGAGGGCACCGACCAGCACCGCGGCTGGTTCCAGCTCTCGCTGCTGCCCGCGCTGGCCGCCTACGACGAACCGCCCTTCGAAACGGTGATAACGCACGGCTTCATCGTGGACGAGTGGGGCCAGAAGCTCTCCAAGTCCCGCAAGAAGAAGGAGAGCAAGTACGACGTCACCGCCGCGCACGACTGCGTGAGGATGTTCGGGGCCGACGTCGTCCGCCTCTGGATATCGTCGGTGGACTACCGCGAGGACGTCCTCTTCTCCGAGGACGTGGTGGGCCGCCTCAACTCGTCGTACTTCGCCATACGAAACTGCTTCCGCTTCATGCTCGGCAACCTGTCCGGCTTCACGCCCGGCGAGGCGCTGCCGTACTCCGAGCTCAAGCCGCTCGACCGCTGGGCCCTCGCCCGCCTGCACGAGCTCGCCGAGCGGGCGCGCAGGCACTACGAGAACTTCGAGTTCCACCGGTTCTACCAGGACTTCCGGACCTTCTGCGACGTCACGCTCTCGTCGGACTACTTCGACATCATCAAGGACCGCCTCTACTGCGACGGGGCGAACTCCCCCTCCAGGCGGGCGGCGCGCACGGTGCTGTTCGAGCTCGCGAGCGCCCTCGTGCGCATGGTGTCCCCCGTCCTCGCGCACACCGCCGAGGAGATATGGGAGCACCTGCGGGCGATGGATCCCTCCCTGCCCGAGAGCGTCCACCTCTCCGACTGGCCCGACCTCCCCGCCGAGTGGGCCGACCGCGACCTCGCCGCCCGTTTCGACGAGTTGTTCCGCATCCGCTACGCCGTCCGCCGCAGGCTCGAAGCGCTCCGCGCCGCGGGAGAGCTCAAGCGCACCGAGGAAGCGGCGGTTACGGTGCACGCCTCCGACGCCGCGCTCGCCGAGCTGCTGCGCTCGTTCGGCGGCGAGCTCGCCGACCTGTTCAAGACCGCTGAGGTGACGCTTGCCGATTCGCCCGACGGCCTGGAGCCCGATCCCGACCTCCCCGCCGTGTCGGTGGCCGCAAAGCGGGCCGCCTGGGCCAAGTGCGCCCGCTGCTGGAACCACAGGCCGGAGGTGGGCTTCGACCCGGCCCATCCCGACCTCTGCGCCCGTTGCGTGGCGGTGGTGAAGGAGGCCGCCGAATGAGCCCCCGCGTCCTCCGCCTCGCCTTCTGCCTCTCCGGGAGGGGAACCACCCTCCTGAACCTGCTCAGGCGCATCGAACGCGGCCTGCCCGCCCGCGTGGTGAAGGTGGTGTCGAGCCGCTCGAAGGCGGGGGGACTGGAGATAGCCCGCGAGGCCGGGATACCGACGGCGGTCGTCCGCGTCAAGGACCACCCGGACGCGGAGTCGTTCAGCAGGGCGCTGACCGCCGAGCTGGACGCCGCCTCCCCCGACTACGTGGTGTTCGGCGGGTTCCTGTGTTACTACGCCCCGCCGCCGCACTACCGCAACAGGATAATCAACGTCCATCCCGCGCTCCTTCCCGCCTTCGGCGGGAAGGGCATGTACGGGGAGCGCGTGCACCGCGCCGTCATCGAGCACGGCGTGAAGGTGTCGGGCTGCACCGTGCACTTCGTGGACGAGCACTACGACCACGGGCCGATAATCGCCCAGCATCCGGTGAGGGTCCGCGACGACGACACCCCCGCCACCCTCGCCGCCCGCGTCAGGCGCGCCGAGAGGGTGCTCCTCCCGCGCGTGATAGAGCTGCTCGCGCAGGGAAGGGTGGTCGTTGAGGGCCGCAAGGTCAGGATAATTCCGCCCGCCGGAAGGGAGAGCAACGATGGTTGAGCTCACCGAGTTGAGGGCCAGGATAGCCTCCATGGCGGAGACCCTCGCTTCCTTCCACCAGACGCTCGACGTGGAGGGCAAGAAGCGCCGCATCGCCGAGCTGGAGAAGAAGATGGGCGCCCCCGGCTTCTGGGACGACCCGGCCGCCGCCCACCCGCTGGTGGAGGAGCTCAGCTCGCTCAAGAAGGCGGTCGCCGAGATAGAGGACCTCACCGCCCGCATAGAGGAGCAGCGCGAGTTTCTCGAGCTCGTCGCCGCCGAGGACGACGACTCCCTGCGCGAGGAGTTCGCCGACGAGGTCCGCGCCCTCGCAGACGAGGTGGCCCGCTTCGAGATACTCACCCTCATGTCCGGCGAGAACGAGCACCGCAACGTCATACTCTCCATCCACGCCGGGGCGGGGGGCACGGAGTCCTGCGACTGGGTGGAGATGCTGCTCCGAATGTACGTCCGCTGGCTCGAGACGCACGGCTACGAGTACGAGCGCACCCACCTGCTCTCCGGCGAGGAAGCGGGCATAAAGAGCGTGACGCTCGAGGTTAAGGGCTTCTACCCCTACGGCCACCTGCGCTCCGAGGCCGGAGTGCACCGCCTCGTGCGGATATCGCCCTTCGACGCCAACGCCCGCCGCCACACCTCGTTCGCGAGCGTGGACGTGATACCCATCTTCGACGCGGTGGAAGTGACCATAGACGAGAAGGACCTCGTCATAGACACCTACCGCGCGGGAGGCCCCGGCGGCCAGCACGTCAACAAGACGGAATCCGCCGTCCGCATAACCCACCTGCCCACCGGCATAGTGGTGCAATGCCAGAACGAGCGCTCCCAGACCAAGAACCGCGAGATAGCCATGCGCGAGCTCGCCTCCCGCGTCCAGCGCTACTACGAGGCCCAGCGCGACGCCGAGCTGAAGGCCCTGCTCGGCGACCGCGGCGAGATAGCCTGGGGCAACCAGATACGCTCATACGTCCTCCAGCCCTACACCCTCGTCAAGGACCACAGGACCGGCTACGAGGAGACCGACGTGAGAAAGGTGCTCGACGGAGGCATAGACGGCTTCATTGAGGCATACCTCCGCTGGAGGCTCGAGAGGAAGACGAAGAACTGATCCCCGCCCCGCGCGGGCTACGGAGGTCCGCTTGGATTCGCTCCGGTTGCTCTTGAGATACCCCCTCAACGCCCTGTTCGTGCTGAGGGTATGGCTCAGCTACTACGCCTGGGGGCTCTTCGGGCCGTTCCTGGGCGAGGAGCGCTACCAGGCGGGGCTGAAGAAGCGGCACCGGAAGTTCGCGGAGCGCTTCTTCAGGCGGGCGGTGCGCTACCGGGGGCTCCTGATAAAGATAGGGCAGATAATATCCTCGCGGCCGGACATAATGCCGGAGGAATACATAAACGTCCTCTCCCGCCTCCAGGACGAGGTGCCGCCCGCGCCGTTCGAGGCGATCCGCCGCCGCATCGAGAACGAGTTCAACCGTCCGCTGGACGAGCTCTACGCCTCTTTCGAGCGCGAGCCCCTCGCCTCCGCCTCGCTCGGCCAGGTGCACCGCGCCGTTCTGCGCGACGGGCGGACGGTTGCGGTGAAGGTGCAGTATCCCGGCATAGACGGCGTAGTGAACGCGGACCTGCGGGCCCTGCGCTTCGCCCTCTTCCTCTTCTCCCTCCAGAGCCGCGTGCGCATGAATGTGCTCTACGACGAGTTCAAGCGCATGATAAACAACGAGCTCAACTACATGCAGGAAGGCCGGTTCGCCGAGCGCTTCCGCAAGCTGTTCGAGGACGACGGCCGCGTGCTCTCGCCCTCCATCGTGTGGGACTTCACCACGACCCGCGTGCTCACCATGGAGTTCGTAACCGGCCTGAAGATAAACGAGTTCGCCGCCGCCGAGAGGGACCCGGAACGCCGCCGCCGCATCGTGGAGCGCCTCGTCGAGGTGTACAGCGCCCAGATCTTCCTGCACGGCTTCTTCCACGCCGATCCCCACCCGGGCAACATCTTCATCACGGACGACGACAGGATAGTCTTCGTGGACTTCGGCATCTGCAGCGACCTGGACGAGGACACCCGCGAGAGCCTCCGCTACATGGCCCGCGCGGTGATAGACTTCGACGTGGACCGCATGGTGGAGGGAGCGAGGAGGCTCGGCGTCATATCGCTCGACGAGGACGAGCGCAAGACGCGCGAGCTTTTGGTCTTCGCCGTCCGCGAGTTCCGCGACGTAAGCCCCAAGGAATACCGCGACCGGCGGCAGTTCGGCGAGTGGCTCCGCCGCCTCCACCGCTACTTCCACGAGGTGCAGTCCTTCCAGATCCCCCAGAACATACTGCTGTTTTTACGCACGATCTCCATTCTCGAAGGGCACCTCGCCGCGCTGGACCCCAACGTGAACCTCATAAACATAGCCGCGCCCTACATACGCAAGCACGTGATGGAGTCGCTTTCCTTCCCGCAGTCGTTCCTCAAGGAGGCGACCTCGTTCGTCAAGACGCTCGCGAAGATCCCCCGCCTGCTGGAGCAGCTCCTCGAACGCACCAACCGCGGCGACACCTTCCTCAAGACCGGCGACGTCTCGATGCACCGGCTGGTCGTGTTGCTGCCGACCCTCTTTTTCGCGGCCATCACCATAACGTTGCTCGCCGGAATACCCGTCTTCGTCGCGATGGACCGCGACTGGCTGGTGGCCCCCCTGGGGGGCTCGGCCGCGCTGTTCTTCCTGCTTACCGTTCGTTCCTGGTACAGGGCGCTGAGACGATGATGCGGCGTATTGCGAGGCTCTTTTCCTTCGAACTCTCCAAGGTCCTCCGCTGGCGCTACCTGTGGTTCAGCCTGCTCGTGGCGGCGCTGGGCTGCGTGCTCGCGAGCGTGGTGCCCGAGCATTTGCACAACGACCGCAACGCCGAGCTCACCGGCTACACCCTCATGGCCATACTCGCCCACTACGCGGTCTTCCCGGTCGGCACGGTGCTGGCGGTGGTCTTCGCGGCCATGGTGCCCGGTCAGGAATACGTGAACCGCACCCTTCCGGCGGTGCTCTCCATGCCCGTCAGGCGCTTCGAGCTGCTCGCGGCCAAGTTCCTCGTGGTGCTGGCGTATCTCGCCGTGCTCGTGGTTTTCATCTTCGCCGTCTCGTTCGCCCTCACCCTCGGCCTGCACGGCTTCGAGACCATACGCTTCGACCGCTACACCACCATCTCCCTCGCCACGGTGTGGCCGCACTTCCTGTACGCGGCGCTGTTCTCGCTCGTGCCGCTCATAGCGGTGTCCGCCTGCGTGATGATGCTGGCGGTGCTGTTCGAGAGCTCGTCCGTGGCCATAGCGGTGGCGGTGACGCTCGGCCTGTTGCTGCAGGTGTTGGACCTGTTCTCCCTCTCGTTCGCCTACACCCTCACCGCCCACCTCGGCGAGCCCACCAGCCTGTTGCTGAACATAGGGGAACAGATACACGTCGAATGGCTGCGGGAGCTGAAACCCATGTTCGCGGTCTGCGGGGGCTACACCGTGGTATCGCTCGCGGTGCTCGCCTTCGTCTTCTCCCGCCGCGACGTGACCTGACGCCCAACGGAGGCCCGAAATGCCGCATCACCGGACCGCAGGAAGAATCGCCGCCGCCGCGCTCATACTGGCCTTCGCGCTGTTGTTCCTCTCCGGAAGGGCGGAGGCCGGGCTCTCCTTCCAGCCGCTCCGCATACCCGACGGCGACATGCGCCTGATGGACCTCGACGGCGATTCGCTGTCCGACATCGTGCTCTCGTCCTACACCGGCCTTTCCGTCTTCTTCAACCATCCTGACAGCGGCTTCTCCGAGGAGCCCGATTTCACCTTCCCGGTCTCCGGCTTCGCCTCCGACACGCGGGTGGACTTCACCCTCGCGGACGTGGACGGCGATTCGCTGCTCGACGTCTTCCGCGTGGACGAGCGCGCCGTGTCCGTCTTCTTCCAGCGGAAGGGCAGGGCGTTCCCGCGCGAACCGGACCTCACCGCCCCCATACCGGAGGGGGAGTGGCTGGTGGACCTGGGCGACGTGGACCCCGCGCCGGGGCTGGAGGTGGTGACGCTCGGCGCGGGCGGCGTGAAGATTCGCACGCTGTCCGCCGACAGGCGCTCGCTGTCCGAGCCCGCCGTCATCTCCAAGGTGCCGCCGTTCCTGTCGCGCATCGGCACCGACATGTACGCCCGCCGCTGGCCCTGTCCCTGGAACTTCTGCATGGACGCCGACGGCGACGGACTGGACGACGTGTTCGTGCCGCGCCTCTCGTCCGTGCTCCTCCTCATCCAGAGGCCCAAGGGCAGGTTCGAGACCTCCTACACCCTCGAAATGCCGGTGATAGTGGAGCTCGACTCCGCCGTACCCTCCGGGCCGCCCGTGCGCTCGCTGGACTCCTCCTCCGCCCCCTACCTCTGGACTAACCTCCAGGCGCCCTCCATCGAGTGCCGCGACGTGAACGGCGACGGACGGCGCGACGTGGTGCTCGCCGAGGTGTTCGGCTTCCTGCAGGACGAACACGGCGGCTTCCCCCGCCGCGACGACTTCCGCGCCCCCCGCGCGAAACGGCCCGAGCGCAAGCCGCTCTCCGTCACCGAGCTGGTGAACGAGTACGCGGACGTGAACGGCGACGGCATACTCGACCGCGTCTCCCAGTACCGGCCCTGGAGCACCGGCGCCATGAAGAGCGACGTGAAGATATACTTCGGGGACGGAAAGCGCGACCTGTACGCCATAGACCCCGACAAGGACCTGCCCGACAACAAGGTGGTGGGCGAGAACTTCCTGTTCGAGGCCCAGCTCGCCGACCTGGACGGCGACGGCGCGCTCGACATATTCATGTTCGACACCGACTACAAGATAACCGAGGTGGCGAACTGGGTGCAGATAAACCGCGGCGACATACGCGGCGAGGTGTGCGTGTACTTCTTCGACAAGAAGAGGAACCGCTACGACAACAGGAAGGGCTACACGAAGGACGTCCGCGTCCACTACGAGATAAAGACCTTCGAGATATTCCAGGACAGGATATTCGACTACGTCCAGACCATGATGACCGTGATGTACGACTTCACGGGCGACGGCAGGAACGACCTCATGGTGCGGGGAGAGAGCACGGAGAAGGGGGACGTCCTGTTCATCTACCGCAACACCGGACGCCGCAAGGACCTGTTCTCGATGCGCCCGACGGCGGTGCTGAGGACGCCGCGCTTCCACCACTTCGGCATAATGGACATAAACAGCGACGGAGTCAACGACTTCGTGCTGTACGACTCCGCCGACAGGCGGGTGGGAATACTGCTGTCCTGGATGAAGAAGGGCCTGTGAGGCTCACACCCCGGGATTGACGCCCGGGCGCACCTTGGGACGCGCCCCCAGTTTCACCTTTATGCGCTTCGTCCGCTCGCCGCGCTTCACCACGAACTTCACCCGGTCGCCGGGGCACTTCGTCGCCATGAGCGCCTTGAAGTCGGCCGCCGTCTCGAGGCGCTGGCCGTCTCCCTCCACCAGCACGTCGCCGGGCTTTATTCCGGCCTTGTCGGCGGGCGAGTCCTTCACCACCCTGGCGACGAGGATGCCGCCCTCGACGGGCTTGGAGGCGATGCCCAGGTATCCCGTGCCGGGCTTCCGCTCCTCCTTGGGATACTGAACCACCACTTCCACCTTCTCGCCGTCCCTGAGCAGCACTATCTTTGCCTTGTCGCCGGGCCTCTCGCGCGACAGCACCTCGGTGAGGTCGGCGCTGGACCGCAGCCGCTTGCCGTTGTAGGAATAGAGCACGTCGCCGGGCTTTATTCCGGCCTTGTCCGCAGGCGAACCTTCCTCCACCTCGAACACCAGGCAGTTCAGCGCGGCCATGGTGAGCTTCACGCCCAGCTTCACCTTCTGGTCGAACACCCCCCGCGCCTCGCGCAGCACGAAGGACTGCCAGCTCTTCTCGAACTCGTCGAGCGGCTTGCCGGTGACCTGCTCGAGGCTGAATATGCCCGTCGGATCCGTCCGGTAGTTGCGGGTATAGTGATAGTAAAACTTCCTGAGCAGGCCCTTGCGGTAGAGCCAGTACATCACGAGCCTGCTCTCGGCGTAGCACGCGCCCGCCCGCGCCATGAAGCGGCGGTGGTCCATCTTCATGAGCGTCTTGAGCGGCACGTAGGAAGGCGTGCCTATTATCTTGGCGAGGACCATGAGCCTGAAGCCGTGCCGCGGCCTGAGCTGGGTGCTGCCGAAGAAGCTGGAGTTCTCGAACAGCGTGGCGAAACCCTCCACTATCCATATCGGGTGCCTCTGGCCCAGCGCGTCCTGGTCGGCGAAGTGCAGGGCGTGGGTGTACTCGTGCACCAGCGTGCCCTCGCCGACGTTCAGGTCCACGAACAGCGTCTTCGTGGCCGGCATGAAGACGCCCAGCACGTTCATGGGCGGGAAGTGCTTGTTGTATTCCTCCTTGCTGGAGGGACACAGCACTATGTTGTACACCTCCGGCTTGTGGCGGAAGAGGCGCTTGAAGTGGTTCAGGTTCACGCGGTGGATAATGTCCAGCAGGCGCTTGTACTTGCTCTCCTCGACGTCGCTCACGAAGATTATCCGCTCGTCCGGATACACCTTCACCTTGTACATCTGGCCGTAGTACTCCGAGACGCGCTTCATGCGCAGCTCGTTGGCCGCCTTGTAGTACTTCTTCTTCTTGCGCAGCAGCGCCTTGAACTTGGCCGTGTTCCTTATGTACTCGAGGTCGGGGTCCTTCTGCGCCCAGGCGAAGTCCACATAGCCGTTCTCGAAGGCCCGCTGAAGGTAGAGCAGGGCGCTCTTGGCGTCCTTCAGCCTCGCCGCGCAGCAGGCGGCGTTGTACCACGTACCCCCGTCGTCCGGCCGGTAGCTGAGCACCCGGAGCAGAAGCTGCAGCGCCTCCGCGTACTTCTTCTGCCGCATGAAGATTCCGGCCTGCTTCAGCAGGGCGCGGCGGTCCTTCTCGCTCAGGCTCTCCTTTTTCTGCTCCTCGCAGCGCACGGCGGGAGGCCGGCAGACCGAGACCGCGAAGACCGCCGACAAGGCGAGGAAAACGACGAGGGCGAGTTTCTTCGTCATTTCGTCCATCTCCGGTCGCGAACGAGGAAACGAGGGCGCACCGTCCCCTTCATACTACTCTCTCCCGGCGGCGTCGTTTCCCGTTTCGCCGCCTTCTTTCCCCCTCTCCACCCTGGGCGGCCCGGCGGGCGTTATCTCGACGAGGCATATCTCCGGGTTGCACATGAAGCGTATCCTGGGAATCCGCTTCTCGAGCATCCCTATGCCCTTGGTGACTATCACCGTCATGTCCTTCACGTAGTGCCTGCCGAGCGGATACAGCCACCCCAGTTTGCCCGGCACGAACAAGTTGGGGGCGAACGGAAACCGCACCTGGCCCCCGTGGGTGTGGCCGCACAGGTAGAGCTCGAAGCCCGCCGCGGCGGCCTCCGGGACGCGCTCCGGCGTGTGGGTGAGAAGCAGCTCCAGCGCCTTCTCGTCGTGGTCGAAGTCCGAGGGCGTTCCGAACCTGCCGAGCCCGGTCACGTGGAGCGTCCAGCCGCGGCCTCGAAGGAAAACGTCCCTGTCCTCCAGCGTCTCCACCCCTCCGGCCTCGTATGCCTCCCGGTCCCCTTCCGGCCAGTGATTGCCCACGCAGCCCATCTTCCAGCCCGCCGCCACCCCGCGGAGCATGGCCCCCACCTCCTTGGGGTCGCCGCCGTTGGCCACCATGTCGCCGGCGACGAGAAGCACCTGCGGATTGAGGGCGTTGATGCGCTTCCTTATCTCCTCCAGGCTCACCACCGCGCTCGGCCACAGCAGGTCGCTCACGAGGGCTATCCTGACGGGCTCGGCGACCTTCTGCGAGCCGTGCTCGTAGCGGCTGACGACGAGCGTGGCGGGTTCGATGCGGGAGGCGTAGTAGTAGCTTATCAGCAGCACGAGGGCGAAGCCGTGGACGGAAAGCACGAACAGCGGCGACCTCCCCGCGAAGACCGACGAGCATTTGCCGGTGCGCCACAGCCACACTCCCCGCCCGAGGAGATAGACGGAAAGGCCGACGAAGAACAGTCCCGTCAGGGCCATTCCTGCGGCCACCATTATCTGGATAGCGCTCAGCATCTCGGTCAGTCGGTCCTTTCGACGGGGAAACCGCCGTCCGTTACGATATTACCCCCCTGCATTTCAACTGTCAAGGAGCGCCCGCTGCAGGGCCTCCACCACCTCGCCGTATTCCTCCTTCACCTTGACGGGCTCGTTCATCCCGGCGAGCACCACTTGGACGAAGGTGCCGGTGTTTATCACCCCGTTCACCGCGGACGCCCGCACGAGGAACTCGAATCCCATCCGGTCGTGAAGCAGAAGGAACCCCTTGGGCTCGGGCATCGCATCCCTCCTTTCGGCCGGGTGACGAAAAAAGGCCCCGCGCGGGGCGGGGCCTTCACGTTCCTCTGGAGCCACCACTCGGATTCGAACCGAGGACCTGCGCTTTACGAAAGCGCTGCTCTACCGGCTGAGCTATGGTGGCCTTCACGTGCGGGATGATACCCGGCTTGGGCGGTTTGTCAAGTCTCAGAAGAGCCTTCCGTCGTCCTCCGGGGGCCTCCCGCGCCAGTCGCGGACGGCCGCTCCCGCCGCCAGGCCGAACTGGAGGGCGGACAGGGGAGCGAAGCCCTCCCACTCGTCGGTGAAGAGGCCGTAGAACTCGCTCACGTCCCCCAGCCGCCGGACCAGGGCCGCCCAGCTCGCCGTCCCCGCCTCCCCCCTCCGGCCGAACACGCACACGAGCAGCGGTCCCGCGCGGGGCGGCGGATACTCGTCGCCGCCGCACACCCTGCCGAACCCCCGCGCGGCTATCGCCGCCCTGACGCCGGGGGTGAACACCTCCGGATCTCGCCCGTCCACCGCCACCCTGAGACCGTCCGGCACCCTTTCTATGAAACGCTCCACGAACGCGGCGTTCCGCGCCCCCCACCGCCTGTCGAGCGTGAGCAGCAACGGGCCGGCGTTCCCGCCGAGCTCGAGGGCGAAGGCGTGGAAATCCGCCGCCTCGTCCGCCTCCAGCGACTCCGCCGCGGGGCGGGGATACCGCAGGCAGAAGCGGAAGTCCTCCCCCACCGCCTCGCGCCATTTGCGCGCGGTGTCCGCCCCCGGCGCGCGGTAGCTCGTGCGCCATATCTCCACGGTGTCGAAGTGTCTCGCGTACCAGGCCAACAAGCGCTCCTGCGGGAGGCCGGGGGGATAGAAAGTGTCGCGCCACGCCGGGCGGTTCCATCCCGACGTTCCGGCGCGGATGCGAGCGCCGCCCATCTTCCACCTCCGGGTGGGCGTGCCGTCAGTCTATAGCGCTCTCGAAACCCGAGTCCCTCACGAAGAGGCACGACGACCCCGTCTCCTCGACGATGCGGCGGAAATCACCCACGTCGGGGTTCTCCCCTATCCCGAATATGTTGAGATCGGCGTGCGGGAGCTGCGTCACCGCCCGCGAGAAGTCCCCCACCTCCACGGTGTAGGTGGTGTCGTAGGGGAGGCGGGCTCTCTCGAACAGCTCCTCGAGGAAGGCGGAGGCCCTGTCGGTCTCCCTGGCGGTCTTCACCACCGTGACGAGCTGGATGAGGCTGTCCCAGCGGCGGGCGAGGCGTATCGCCACCAGCAGCGCGAGGTTCCAGTTGACGGGACTGTCGTCCAGGTTCCAGTCCGGCGATCGCTCGTGAAGCCACACCCTTATGGAGCGCTGAAGCCCGAAGGCCGCCTTCGGATGCCGCCCCAGCAGGATTACCCCCAGCTCCTCGTCGGCGGCCACCTGGAGCAGCCGTTCCGCGAGCACGTCGCTCTCCCCGCGCCGGCCGATGGTGAAGAACAGCGTGTTCGGCCGGACCGCCATGCTCCTCACCACCTGTACGAGCACCACCGCGCCGGAGAGGAAGTCCGGCGCGTCGGCCACGATGGAGTTGGTGAACACCCTCTCGCCCTCTATGCACTCCATGAGCTCGTTCAGCTTGCGGTTCGCCTCCTCGTGGTTCTCCGAGGTTATGTGAAAGGCGGTTATACTGCCGCCGGGCGCCGCGATGTCCCGCGCCAGCAGCAGGTCGGCCCTCGATTCCTCCGGCTTCTCCAGCGGCACGAGCAGCTTCGGCTGCCACGAGCGGTGGTGGCGCGGCATCTTCGCCACAATGCGGGCGAACCACTCCGCCAGCGCCGTGAAGAGCCCGGCGCGGACGTCTCCGAACGGCGCCTCCAGCCCCCGCTTGAGCAGGTAGAGGTAGATGGCCACCGTGGCCGTCACCGCCACGAGGAACGCCACCGGGCTTATGAAGTACATCATCAGCCCGCTGCCCACCGCGCCGAACAGCGGCACCACCCGCGGCACCCTGAAGGTGGGCCGGAACG
>QNBY01000003.1 GCA_003644275.1 Planctomycetota bacterium | reverse complement strand
CCCCCGAACAGCGTGAAAAAAAAGGGCCGGCGTGCGCCGGCCCCATCGGTATCGACGGCCGCGGGAAGGGCTACCGCTCCTCGGTGAGCACCTTCTCTATGCGCTCCAGCGCCCAGTCTATCTCCTCCTTCGCTATCACGAGAGGGGGAGCGAAGCGTATCACCTGGTGGTGGGTCTCCTTGGCGAGGATTCCCAGCTCCATGAGGCGCTCGCAGTAGGGGCGCGCGGTGCCGAACTCCTCCTTTATCTCCACGCCGATGAACAGTCCCTTGCCCCTCACTTCCTTCACGGCGGGGCTCGGTATGGCGCGGAGCCTCTCGATGAAGTAGCCGCCGAGCTCGGCGGAGCGCTCCGCTAGATTCTCCTCCAGCAGCACGTCTATCGCGGCCTCTCCCACGGCGCAGCCGAGCGGGTTGCCGCCGAAGGTGGAGCCGTGGTCGCCGGGGGTGAAGACCTGCATTATCTCATCGTCCGCTATTATGCCGGAGACGGGGAAGACGCCGCCGCCGAGGGCCTTGCCCACCACGTACACGTCGGGCGTCACGCCCTCGTGCTCGCAGGCGAAGAGCTTGCCGGTGCGGCCGAAGCCCGTCTGTATCTCGTCGGCGATGAACAGCACATCGTTCTTGCGGCAGATCTCCTCAACGCGGCGCAGGTAGCCCTCCGGCGGGATGAGTATGCCACCTTCGCCCTGGATGGGCTCGATGAGCAAGGCCACGGTGTTCTCGTTCACCGCGGCCTCGAGGGCCTCGGCGTCGCCGTAGTCCACCAGACGGAAGCCGGGCGTGAACGGCCCGAAGCCGTCGCGGTACTGCTCCTCGGACGAGAAGCCCACTATGGTGATGGTGCGGCCGTGGAAGTTGTTGCGGAAGCACACTATCTCGGCCTTGCCTTCGGGCACGCCCTTTATCTTGTAGCCCCACTTCCTGGCGGCCTTGAGGGCGGTCTCGACGGCCTCGGCCCCGCTGTTCATCAGAAGCACCTTGTCCTTGCCGGCGAGCTTCGCGAGCTTCTCCATGAACGGCCCGATGCGGTCGTTGTGGAAGGCGCGCGAGGTGAGCGTCACCCTGCCCGCCTGCTCCACGAGCGCGGCGATTATCTTCGGGTGGCGGTGCCCCTGGTTCAGCGCCGAATAGGACGCCAGCATGTCGAGGTACTTCCTGCCCTCGGGATCCCACACCCATACCCTCTCGGCGCGAGAGATGACGATGGGAAGGGGATGGTAGTTGTGCGCCCCGAACTTCTCGGATTTCTCGATGAGCTCCTTCGTGTCTGCCATTCTCGACTCCGTGTCAGTCGGCGTACTTGCTCCAGTCCACTATTACGGGGTATTCCTCCTCCTTGCGGAGGAAGCGAGGCAGTATGACGCATTCCACCGGAATCACCGTGCGGTCGCCGGGTTCGAGCTCGGCGGGCGGCTTGCCGGAACTCCTGGCGCCGGAGACGGGATAGCACAGTATCCTCAGCCCTTCCTTCGCCGACTTCGAGCGCACGTAGGCGATCCCGTACTGTACGCCGTCCACCGCCACGCTCGAGGTCACCCGGCCGATGACCTGCCCGCGCTGGTCGCACACCGGATCGCCCAGCGAGAGCATCCTCGTCCCCTTGCTCGCGGCCCTGAACCGGACGAGCTCCATCGTGCGCGTCTCCTCGTTGCGCATCATGGCCTCGCGCCCGATGAACCACGGCTTGTGGAAGCGCACCACGAACCCGTAGCCCGCCTCGATGGGCATGACGTTCAGCGGCCCCGCCAGCTCGTGCCCGTAGAGGGGCAGCCCGGCCTCCGTGCGGAGCGAGTCCCTCGCGCCGAGCCCGGCGGGCTTCACTCCCCACTTCTCACCGGCGGACAGTATGGCGTTCCAGAGCGCGGGGGCGTTGTCCGGATGCACGTATATCTCGTAGCCGATGTCCTCGCCGGTGTAGCCGGTGCGGGCCACTATGGCGTCCAGCCCCGCGAGCTTCCCGCGGGCTATGCAGAACCGCTTCAGGCGGTATATCGCCTTGCGGAACTCCAGCCCCTCGGCGAGCTCCAGCAGCACGTCCAGCGCGCGGCGTCCCTGCAGGGCCAGGTCCACCCGGGAGTCCTCGCCCGACTCGCCCACGTCCTTCAGGTTGCGTATGGTGACGCGGGCCTCGAGCCGCTTGAACGGATGCTCGTAATCTATGAGGTAGCGCCCGTCGTTCAGCCCGCGCAGCCATTCCTCGTCCTTCTCCGCGTTCGCCGCGTTCACCACCATCATGAAGTGGTTGCGGTTCACGCGGTAGAGCAGTATGTCGTCGAGCGGCACGCCGTCCGGCCCGAGCAGGTAGGAATAGTGCCCCTGGCCGTCGCGCAGCCAGTGCACGTAGTTCGTCGTCACCTGGTCGAGGAAGCGTATGGCGTTATCGCCTATGAAGTCCAGCACGCCCATGTGGGAGACGTCGAACAGCGCGGCGGCCTCGCGGCAGGCCCGGTGCTCCTCCGCCGTCGAGGTGTACCACACCGGCATGAGCCATCCAGCGAAGGGGACCATCTTCGCCCCGAGCTTCACGTGCTCGTCGTACAGACAGGACTTGCGCGGCTCGCCCTCGGGCTCCTTCCACTCGAACCGCGTCGCGTTCTCGGGAGCGGGCGGCTTCGGCAGGCTGCGCCATCCCACGTAGTTGCACTTGGTGAGCGCGAACATCTCCGGGTGCCTCTCCACGTAGTCGGAGCCCTTGAAGTCCTCGCCTTCCTTGAGATAGACGGGCAGCCCGGCTTCCTTGCGCACGTGCGCCATCACGCCCGCGCCGCAGCGGAGCGCGCCCACCGAGATGAGCCTCTCGCGCATGGCGTTCAGCTTGTCCTCGGGCGCTATCACCACGAGCCTCGATTCGTCGCCGAAGGGCATGTTCATCACGATGACGTCCTCGGCGTTCCTCACGGCGGCGCCGGGCTGGAGGGCCTTCCATTTGGGGTCGAACTTGCTCAGAAGCTCCACCGCCTTGCCCCCGAACAGGTTGAAGGACGAGTAGGAGCCGTTGCCGGGCTCGCCCAGATCGTCCACGATGAAGGGGCCTTCCACCTTGGCGAAGACGTCCTCGCGGTCGGTGATCACGTAGCAGTCGGAGAGCGCCCGCAGCCAGCTCTTCACCCTCTCTGCGCGCGAGCCCCGCGACACGACGAGGTAGTGGTCCTCGTCGCCCTCGGAGTCGAGCCGGATTATCTCGCAGTCGTCTATCACCTTGCCGTCGGCGTCGAGCATGAAGGACCGCATGGCGCACCAGGGCTGCAGCGAGAGCACGTCGCCGGTGAATATCTCCTGCAACGCCGCCTTCACCCTGCCGCTGTGGACGTGGAAGACGCCGTGCTGGGGCGTGTCCACCAGCGCCACGCCCTCGCGGGCGGAGGCTATCTCGGAATCGGGATCGCCGTAGTGCTCCACCAGCTCGTGGCCGCGGATGTGGAAGACGCCGCGGGCGGCGTCGTAGCGGTCCTCGTCGATCTCCATCCTCTGGAAGTACGGGTAGCCGCTCTCGCGCTCTATCTCCATCTCGCGGACGGCCTCCCTTTCGAGCAGCTCCACCTCCCGCTTCATCTCCTCGAACAGGCCGAAGTCTATCTTGCCCCTGCCCACGTAGTCGCGCGCCTCGATGTACCTGAAGGTGTGGATGTTCTTCAGGGTGACGGCGATTATCTCCGCCAGCCTCTTCATGTGCTTGGGCTTCAGGCCGCGCTGGGTTATCCAGGTGGTGCCGAGCCTTATCGCGCCGGGGTGGGCGGCGTTGGTGTCGCCCGCGATGGTGTTCTTGTTGCAGGTGAGGCCGATGAGGTCGAGGATGCGGCTCGCCATCTCGCCGGTGAGGGGGTAGCCGGTGGGCGTCTTTATCTTCCGCAGGTCCACCAGCACGAGGTGGTTCTCGGTGCCGCCGTAGGCCAGGGTGAGGCCGTTCTCCACAAGGCGCTCGGCCAGCGCGGAGCAGTTGTCCCTCACGAGCCTCATCAGCTTCGCGAAGTCGGGCGTGGCGTCGAGCAGGAAGGAAACCGCCTTCGCCGCTATCTGGTTTATGTGCGGGCCGCCCTGCTCGCCGGGGAATACGGCCATGTCCACCTTCTCGGCGAGCACGGGGTTGGTGGTGACGATGATCGCGCCGCGCGGGCCGCAGAGCGTCTTGTGCGTGGTGGTGGTCACCACGTCCGCGAGGCCGACCGGGCTCTGGAGCAGCCCCGTCACCATCAGGCCCGCGGGATGCGCCACGTCGGCGAGCAGTATCGCGCCCACCTCGTCCGCTATCTCGCGAAAGCGCACGAAGTCCATCTCCCACGGGTAGGCGCTCGCCCCCGCTATTATCATCTTGGGCTTGCACTCGCGGGCGCGCTGGAGCAGCGCGTCGTAGTCTATCCGGCCCGTGCGGGGATTTATCTCGTAGGGCACTATGTGGAACGTCTTGCCGGAGCGGTTGAACTCCGAGCCGTGGGTGAGGTGGCCGCCGTGCGGCAGCGCGAGCCCCATCACGGTGTCGCCCGGGTCCACGAAGGCGTTGT
This sequence comes from Planctomycetota bacterium, assembly GCA_003644275.1. Lineage (GTDB taxonomy): Bacteria > Planctomycetota > B143-G9 > B143-G9 > B143-G9 > B143-G9. Next base: position 12,559 of record QNBY01000003.1, on the reverse strand, counting down.
AAACGGCGTTGTTGGCCGCCGCGCCGGACAGGGGCTGCACGTTTACGAATATCTCCTCCGGCGAGGTCGGGTTGGGATGGCCGGGGAAGCGGTCGGTGGCGAAAAGCTCCTGCGCCCTTCGGACGGCGAGCGCCTCGATGAAGCCGTGCACCACGGGATCGAGCTCGGAGAGGTCGCCGCCGAAGAAGAAGGTGTTCCGTTTCGCCATCGTTCCTCCTTGGAATGGGACGATTTTACGCCGTGTTCAGGACCGGTCAACGAACGCCGGAACAAAGAAAAAGGCCCGCGGAGCGGGCCTTTCGGGACGGCTTTCGGGTCCGCGCGCCTCAGCGCGCGCCGCCGCCTGCAGGTGCGGGCGAAGCGGCCGGGGCGGACGGGGGCGCCGCGCTCGCCGCCGGAGCGGCGGGGGAGGCGGCGGGAGCGGAAGGCGAAGCGGCCGGGCTCGCGGCGGGAGAGGCGGGAGCCGCGCTCGCGCCGGGAAGTTTCACCGGGGAGGGCAGCACCGTGGGCGCGACGCTCGGAGCGGCGGAAGGCGAGGCGGAGGGGCTCGGCGAAGGCGTGGGCGTGGGGGTGGCAAGCCTGCTCTTCGCGTACTCCTCGAACGCCTTCTTGAAGTTCTCGTCCAGGTCGGGATCGGTCCGGTAGTCCTTCAGCTTCTTCAGCTCTTCCTCCGCCCTCTGCTTGAAGAAGCGCGCCTTGGGATGGCTCGCCATCTTCTCGTACTCGGCCACGGCCTTATCGAACTCCGCCAGGTAGGCGTAGTAGGTGGCGACGTTGAAGCGGATGACGGGAGCCATGGCGGTGTTGGGATACTTGTCGAGGAACTTCTCCGCCTCCTCGATGTAGCCCTCCAGGTCGAGCGTGCCGGTGCCGGGCTTCTTGCGGAACTGGAGCTTCTCGAGCTTCTTCACGTACCAGTCGTACTCGAGGGGCGTCCCCTTGACCTTCTGCACGAGCTCCGGATTCTGCAGGTCCTCGTAGCTCTTGGCGTCGTCGAGCATTTGGGCGGCGAGCTGCATGTTGCGGGTCTTTATGCGGTCGTAGATGTAGAAGGCCGCTCCGGCGAGTATCACCATCGCCAGCAGCACCGCTATGGGACGGTAGTAGTTCTTGAGGAACTCGGACGCCCGCTTTGCGAGTGAAGTGGTGCCCTCGCTGCCGGAGAGGCCGAGGACATCATCTATTACGCTGCTCTTTCGGGAGGATCGAGACTGTCGTGCTGTCATTCCCTGGCACCTTTTCTATCGTATTTCAATCGTCAGGTACGTCCTCTTCGGGCTGCCGTTGACGGAGACGACGCAGACGGTCCGCCCCTTTCTGAAGAAGAGACAGCGCTCCCAGCCGTCGCCGGATATCTGGGCGTCGTACAGGTTCCATCCCAACTGCGGCATGACCTGCCGGTAGAAGCGCTCCACGCCCGCCGGGTGCATGAGGCCGTAGTACTTGAAGGAGGCGGTCCGCGTCCCCTCCCCTTCGTTGGAGTACGAGGTGTCGAGCAGCCGGAAGTTGCGGGGCACGGGCACGTCCTCGAACTGCCTTATCCCCGCGCTCGGCCTGGAGTGGTGTTTCGTCGGGACGCAACCCGCAACGAGAAACGCCGCGAACAGGACGAGAAACAGGTTTCTAAAGGACACGCCGACCTCCGCGAAATGCCGTTGGGATTATAAGATGCGGTAGTTTACTGTCAATCTTTTCGGGCCTCGCCCCCCGCTCCGGGAAGGCGTTCGGCGTACAGGTCGTGCACGTCGCTGCCCGTTATGACGGCCCGAACCATCCCGCCGGGCTCGCCCTCTCCGTCGAGGTACACCACGCCGTCCACCTCCGGGGCCTCGCGGGGGGAGCGGCAGATGCAGTACGGCCCGTCCTCGTCCTCGGCGAGCGTGTCCACGATGAGCGTAGTCTCCTCGCCCACCCTGGCGGCGTTGTGCGCCTCGGCCTTCGCCTCGCAGAGCTCCATCACCGCCCGCCTGCGGCGCTCCTTCTCCTCCTCCGGAACCGGATCGCCGAGCTTCCATGCCGCCGTCTCGCGCTCCCGGCTGTAGGTGAAGACGCCCACGCGGTCGAGGTCGAGCTCGTCCAGCCTGTCGAGCAGCCGCGCGAACTCCGCCTCCCCCTCCGTGGGATAGCCCACGATTATCGAGGTCCGTATGGTCATGTCCGGCCGCGCCTCCCGCAGCGCCGCCGTGAGGGCGAGAACCCGCTCGTAGTCGTAGGGACGGCCCATGCTGCGGAGCACGCCGTCGTCGAGGTGCTGGAGGGGAACGTCGGCGTACGGCGCAACCTTCGGGTTGGAGCGGAACATCTCCACTATCTCGTCCGTGATGCCCGCCGGGTGCATGTAGAGAAGCCGTATCCACTCCAGCCCCTCTATCGCTGCCATCTTCTCCACGAGGCCGGGAAGCTCCCTGCGCCCCCGGTCGGTACCCCAGGCGGTGAGGTCCTGCGCCACCAGCACCGCCTCGCGCCTGCCGGACTCTGCTATCTCGACCGCTTCCTTCAGTACCGCCGAGGTGGGAAGCGAGCGCAGCGGCCCCCTCAACCGCGGTATGGAGCAGTAGGCGCAGCGGTTGTCGCATCCCTCGGACACTTTCAGGTAGGCGAAGGACGGCGGCGTCTGGTAGAGCCGCGGCAGCACCTTCCCGCCCGGCCTGCGCCACTCGGTGTCCAGCCAGGTGCCGCACGTGCCCTTGCGGACGAGGGAGAACAGCCGGTCGGACGACGTGGAGCCCACCCAGAGGTCCACATCCGGGAACTCCGCCCGAAGCTCCTCGTGGAATCCCTGCACCATGCAGCCGTACACCACGATGGAGCCCACGAGGCCCTTCTTCTTCAGCTTCACCAGTTCGGATATCCGCTCGCGCGTCTCGCGGCGGGCGGGCTCGATGAATCCGCAGGTGTTCACCACCACGAGCTCCGCCCCGCTCGTGGAGGGGGTGAGCACGTAGCCGGACATGCCGAAGCGGGCGGCTATCTCCTCGGATATGGTGAGGTTCTTCGCGCATCCAAGGCTGACGACGGCGACGGTGGCGGGCTCGTACCAGCGGGGAGTCTCCGGCGTCGCCGGGCGGCGCCTTCTCTTCCTTCCCATCAGCCCTCCACGCCCGGCCCCCCGCCGTGCATGGCCTCCCACTCCTCGAGCGTCATCAATATCTCGCGGGGCTTGGAGCCGCGGTAGGGACCGAGTATGCCCGCCTCCTCCATCTGGTCTATGAGGCGGGAGGAACGCCCGTAGCCTATGTTCAGCTTGCGCTGCAGCAGGGAGACGGAGCCCCGCTGCTCCTCCAGCACCACCCGCACCGCCTCGTCGAAGAGGGGGTCCTTGCCCTCGAAGTCCTCGCCCGCAGCCTCGTCGTCCGGCGCGGCGGCCTTCTCCACGTAGGACTTACGCTTGCCCCCCGCGACGCCGCCGGCCTCGTGGACGGACGGCGCTTTGGACAGCGAGGCGGTCTTGTGGGCCTCGGCGCTCTTGGCGGCGCTCTGGTGGAGAAGCTCGTCGTACTCGGGCTCGGCCTGCGCCTTGAGGAACTCTATCACCCGCTTTATCTCGTCGTCCGACACGAACACGCCCTGCGCCCTTATGAGCCTCGGCGAGGTGGGCGGCAGGAAGAGCATGTCGCCGCGGCCGAGCAGCTTCTCCGCGCCGTTCTGGTCGAGGATGGTGCGGGAGTCCACCTTCGAGGACACCTGGAACGATATGCGGCAGGGCATGTTGGCCTTTATGAGCCCGGTGATGACGTTCACGCTCGGACGCTGCGTCGCCAGCACTATGTGTATGCCGATGGCCCGCGACTTCTGCGCGAGCCTCGTTATGGCCCATTCCACCTCTTTCTTGGCTATCATCATCAGGTCGGCCAGCTCGTCCACCACGATGACTATGTAGGGAAGGCGGTCGGGGAAGTCGCGCCTCTCCTCCGGGTCGGGGAACATCTCGTCCAGCTTCTCCGGCCCCAGCTTGTTGTAGCCCACTACGTCGCGCACCGCCGCCCGGTTGCAGAGGCGGTAGCGCTCCTCCATCTCGCTCACCGCCCAGTCCAGCACGCCCGGCGCCTGCCGCATGTCCGTCACCACAGGCGACAGCAGGTGCGGTATGCCGCGGTAGATGGAGAGCTCCACCATTTTCGGGTCTATCAGTATGAGCTTCACCTCCTCCGGCGTGCGGTAGGTGAGAAGCGTCATTATGAGGGAGTTCAGGCACACCGACTTGCCGCTTCCCGTCGCGCCCGCTATCAGCACGTGCGGCATCTTCGTGAGGTCGGTCACCAGGGGCTCGCCGGAGCCCTGCTTGCCCAGGAAGACGGGCAGCCGGAAGCGCGACTCGTCGAAGGCCGGGTGCTCCGCTATCTCGCGGAAGTGGACTATCTCCCGCTCCGGGTTCGGCGTCTCTATGCCCACCGTGGCCTTGCCGGGGATGGGCGCGATTATCCGAAGCGAATGAGCCCGCAGGCTCATCGCCAGGTTGTCGGACAGCGACGACACCGCGCTCACCTTTATGCCCGGCGCGAGCTTTATCTCGAAGAGGGTGACCACCGGCCCGACCTCCCAGCCCACCACCTTCGCGTCAACGCCGAACTCGCCGAGGCAGCGCTCTATCTCCGCGGCCTGGGACTCCAAAAACGAGCCGAAGTCCTTGGCCTTCTTGATGGGCTCGTCGAACAGCTCGAGCGGCGGGAGCTTGTACTCGCCGTCCGCGGCCGGAACGCCCTCTCCGGGCCCGGGCTTCCGTGGCCTCCGCCGGGGCTTGGGGGCGGGTTCGGCCTCGCCGATGTCGAACAGGGTCTCAGGCGCGGGCGCGGCGGGCTTGGGAGCGGGAGGGGCCGGAGCGGGTTCGGGCTCCGCCATCCTGACGGCCGGCTGCTCGGCCCTCACGGCGGCCTTCCCCTTGAACGCGGAGCGCAGCCGCCGCCAGAGGCCCCTCGCCCTCGCCCGCAGCCAGTGGTAGAGCCACATGTCGGTTGCGAGCACCAGCGAGCCCAACGCCGCCGCGATGAGCACGAGGAACGCGCCCGTCCGGTTCAGGTGCATGACGAGTATGCTCGCGTACACCTGCCCCACGAGCCCCCCGTAGGACACCGGCAGGCCGAGCGAGACGGGGTCCTTCGCCGGGTCGAAGGTGAGGGCGAGCAGGCAGGCGGTCGAGAGCACGAAGAAGGCCGCGCCGTACAGTCTCTGCCAGAAGGAATCAATGCGCCCGTGGCGGACGAGGTGGAAGCCGAACAGCGCCGCGGCGACGAGCAGCACGTAGGAGGCCAGCCCCAGGTGGTAGAGCAGCTCGAACGACAGCGACGCCCCCACCGGACCGCACAGGTTGGCGACCTCCCGCGGCCTCTCGAAATCCGCCATGAACGGTATGTCGAAGCTGGAATAGGAGAAGAGAGCGAGAGCGCAGAACACCACCAGCGCCCACAGGAAGAGCGCGCCGAGGAACGCTCTCGTCTCGCGTTTACTCATCCCGTGATCCTGGAAATCTTGAATATCTCGTAAAAGATGGCCCCCAGGCCGACGAGGAAACAGTAGGCCGCGAACCAGTAGAGCTTACCCGACCGGACGATCCTGATTGTAAGCGGAATGGCGACGAATGTCAAGCCGAAGGCCGTGAAGGTGCCGACCAGGATGGGGGTGAGCCCCAGGTTGGCCCCGCCGGGGTTGAAATGCACCATCTTCCACGCCGCCGCCCCAAGTATCGCGGGTATGCCCAGCATGAACGAGAAGTCCACCGCCCGACGCCTGTTCACGCCGCATATCAGGGCGCTGCCTATGGTGGAGCCGCTGCGCGAGACGCCCGGAAGCAGCGCCACCGCCTGCGCGAGACCTATGAGCACCGCGTCCACGAACTTCACCGGCTCCTTGCGGTCGGACCTCTTCACCGCGAACACCTCTCCCCCGGTGAGGAATATCGCCGTGCCCACGAAGCCTATCCCTATCACCAGAACCTGCGTCTTCGCGTACTCTATGTTCTTGGCGAACAGCGCGCCCATCACGAACACCGGAACGGAGGCGATGAGCAGGTACACCAGCTGCCGCCGCTCCCGCACCAGCATGTCGTATATGTCCGTCATGTAGTAGATGATGATGCCGAACGCCGTGGCCAGGTGTATCAGTATGTCGAAGGTGAGCATGGTGTCCTCGTCGAGCCTCACGTGAAGCAGAAGCTCGGCGAGCGACAGGTGCCCGCTCGAGGACACCGGGATGAACTCCGTTATCCCCTGTATGGCTCCGAGGATGAAGGCGGTGATTACGTCCATGCTTGCTCCTCTCGGTTCAGCCCCGACCGCGCGCCAGCCGCTCCAGCTCCGCGACGATGAGCTCCGCGGCGGCCTCCTTCGGCAGCAGCGGAAGCGGCTTCACCCTTCCGTCGGGATAGACGAGGGTTATCTCGGTGTCCCCGCCGTTCAGCGAGGCCGGAGGATTGAGGGCCACCACGTCGCAGTTCTTCTCCCTGCACTTGCGCAGGGCGGCGGCGATGCCGTCCTCGGCCTCCAGCGCGAAGCCCATCACCACCCGGCCGCCCTTCTCCGCGGCCAGCTCGGCGAGTATGTCCGGCGTGGGCTCCAGCTCAAGCGTGAGCCCGGCGGGCGAGCGGTCCAGCTTCCCTTCGAAGACGCGGCGGGGGCGGTAGTCGCACACCGCGGCGGCCATCACCAGCGCGTCCGCGGCGGGGAACTCCTCCCTCAGCGCCCGCTCCATCTCGGCGGTGGCGGCCACCTCGACGGCCCTCACCCCGGCGGGCGGATGCAGGCGGACGGGGCCGCTTATCAGCGTCACCTCGTGCCCCCGCCCCGCGGCCGCCGCGGCCACGGCGTAGCCGGTGCGCCCGCTCGAGAAGTTGCTTATGAACCGGACGGCGTCTATCGGTTCGATGGTGGGGCCCGCGGTGACTACGATTCTCATCTCAGGACCGTTTCCCGGCGCGGAAGAACTCCTCGAGCCTCTCCACTATCTCGGCGGGCTCGGCCATCCTGCCGGGGCCTTCCTCGTCGCGGCAGGCGAGCGGGCCTTCCGCGGGGCCGATGAAGACGACTCCCCGCTCCTTCAGCCTGCGCACGTTCTCGACGGTGGCGGGATGCTTCCACATCCTGCTGTTCATGGCGGGCGCTACGAAGCACGGGCAGTCGAAGGTGAGCAGCGCCGTGCTCAAGGCGTCGTCCGCTATGCCGCAGGCCATCTTGGCGAGTATGTTCGCGGTGGCCGGCGCCACCACCGCCGCGGACGCCCTGCGGGCGAGCGCGACGTGCTCGGGATCGTACTCGGCGGAGCGGGAGAACAGCTCCGTGATCACCGGGTTGTGGGACAGCGTCTCGAAGGTGAGCTCCCCCACGAAACGCCGGGCGGCGGCGGTCATCAGGACGTGGACCTCCGCCCCCCGCTTCACGAGCATGGAGCAGAGCTCCGCCGCCTTGTAGGCGGCTATGCCGCCGGTGACGCCCAGGCAGACCACCTTGCAGGCGAGCGGCCGGTCGGCCTCATTCGGGGAGCTCAAAGAGGTCCTCCTCGATGTCGAACCGCTCTTCCTTCTGCGGCTCGAACGGGACGAACTCCACTTTCCCTTCCCATATCTCCTGCAGGGCTATCTCCTTGAAGCCCGCCCCCTTCTCGGGGACCACGAGGGGCCTCGCCCCCTTCTGCAGCTCGCGTACCCGCTTCTGCAGGAGCGCGACGAGCATGAAGCGCCCGCCGACCTTCTCGATCAGCTCTTCGGTCTTGTATTCCGCCATGGCCTCTCGATACCTCCTTCGGGCATGGTCAGGGACTCTGCCCGCATTATGGCCCTTATGTCCGCCACGGCCTCCTCCACCGTCTCGTTCACCACGAGATAGCGGTAGCGGTCGCTGAAGCCGATCTCCCAATCGGCGTCCTCCAGCCTGCGCCGCAGCGCCTCGGGGTCCTCCGTGCCTCGCCCGCGCAGCCTGCGCTCCAGCTCCCGCCGGCCGGGAGGCACGAGGAATATCATCACCGCGCCGGGGCATTTCTCCCTCACCTGGAGCCCGCCCTGAACGTCTATGTCCAGCACCACGTGCTCGCCGGCCTCCAGCCTCCTCTCCACCTCGTCGCGCGGGGTGCCGTAGAGGTTGCCGTGCACCACGGCGTGTTCGAGGAAGAGGCCGGCCTCGACGCGGCGCTTGAACTCCGCCTCGTCGAGGAAGAAGTAGTCCACGCCGTCCCGCTCGCCGGGGCGCGGTTCCCTGGTGGTGGCGGAGACGGAGAACCACACGCCGGGCCCGCGGCATATCTCGCGCACCACCGTCGTCTTCCCCGCCCCGGAAGGACCGGAGATGACGAACAGCCTGCCCCGCCCGTCGTGAAATGCGTTACGGTTCGCCGTCATTCCAGGTTCTGGACCTGTTCCCGTATCTTCTCCAGCTCGGCCTTGAGGGATATCACGTCGTCGGAGATGCGCACGTCGGCGCACTTCGCGCCCATGGTGTTGGCCTCCCGGTTCATCTCCTGCACGATGAAATCGGCCTCCTTGCCCACCGTCCCGCCGCGTTCGAGAAGGTGCGCGAGCCGCTGGAGATGGTGGCGGAAGCGGACTATCTCCTCGGTTATGTCGGCCCTGTCCGCGAAGAAGGCCGCCTCTCTCGCTATCGCGCTCTCCTCCGGGGCGCCGCCCGCCTCGGCCAGAAGTTCCGCCATCCGCTCGCGCAGCTTGCGGGCGTACTCGCGCGGCACCTCGGGCGCCTTCTCCGCTATGCCGTCCACGAGACGGGCGAGCGCGCCGCAGCGTTCCGCTATGTCCGCGGCCAGCGCCTCGCCCTCCTCCAGCCGGTAGCGCTCGAAGGCCTCCAGCGCCTCGGCGAGGGGGGCTTCCAGCGCCCCGGCGAACTCCTCCTCGTCCACCGTCTCGTTCCGCGCCGTCGCGCCCGGCAGCGCCAGAAGCACCTCCGGCCCCACGGAGAGGGTGGGGAAACGCTCGCGCAACTGCCGTTCGTAGCGGTCTATCTGCGCCTCGTTGATGGAATACAGCGTGCCGTTCGACTCGGCGGAGCGGATGATCACGTCCACCGCCCCCCTCTTCACCGCCCCGGACACGGCCTTCCTGAGCCGCTCCTGCACCGAGGTGAGGGAGGCCGGTATCTTGAAGTTCAGCTTCAAGTAGCGGTGGTTCACCGACCGAAGCTCGACGAGCCACGTAAGACCGGCGAACTCGAACCTCGCCGAGCCGTAGCCCGTCATGCTCCTCACCGCGCCCATTACCTCAATCCCTTCGAGCCCGGCGTGTCTATGGGCTTCCCTTCCCTGCAGAGGGGACATTCCTCCGGTTTCCAGACCGGCACCTCCAGCGACAGCAGGGCGACGTAGGGCGCCGGCAGCTTCGCCTTTCCGGCGCTGCGGTCCACGAGCACGCCTATCGCCGGGACCTCCACGCCCGAATCGAGCAGGGCGGAGGCCGTCTCGCGCACCGAGCCCCCGGTGGTTATGACGTCCTCGCACACGATGACCTTCTCGCCCGGCTTCACGGAGAAGCCGCGCCTGAGCTTGAAGCCCTCCGGCGTGCGCTCCATGAACATTGCGCGGCACCCGAAGGCCCGCGCCAGCTCGTGGGCGAGGATTATGCCGCCGGTGGCCGGTCCGATGACGGCGTCCGGCCTGGCCGTGCCGGGCAGTTTGCGCAGCTTTTCGGCCAGCAGGCGGGCGAGCGCCTCCGCCCGGCCGGGCTCCTGGAGCACCAGCGCGCATTGCAGGTAGGCGTTGCTGTGAAGCCCGCTCGTCAGGCGGAAGTGACCGTCGAGATAGGCCCCGCTGGCGCGGAAGATTTCGAGAAGTTCGCCCGCGTCTCTCATTTTCCTTCGATGTTCGATGCGGGGGTGACGGTCGGCGAGGGCTTCAGCGTCGCCACGGGATTCAGCTTGCGCGAGGCTCCCCTCCCCGCGGGTCCCATGAGCAGGATGACGCCGATTATGCAGGCGACGAATATCGCCCCGCCTATCGCCGTGAGCCTCTTCGCCGTCCTCTGCGTGTGTCCGGCGAAGGTGAGGTCCATACCGCCGCCGAGGCCGCCGAGGCCCTGGCTCTTGCTCTCCTGCGCGAGCACGAGCAGGATGAGGAACAGGCTGTCCAGGATGAGGATGATCCAGATTATGGTGTAGAAGAGTTTCGCCACTTCAGAGCTCCTTATACCGGATGATGGCGCAAAACTCGTCGGCCTTCAGACTCGCTCCGCCCACGAGCGCGCCGTCTATGTCGGGCATCGCCATTAGCCCGGCGATGTTCGCGGCCTTCACGCTGCCGCCGTAGAGTATCCTCGTCGCCTCCGCCTCTCTCTCGCCGAAGCGCTCCCGGAACCAGCCCCGTATGAAGGCGTGGACCTCCTGCGCGTCCTCCGGCGAGGCGGTGCGGCCGGTGCCGATGGCCCAGACGGGCTCGTAGGCAATCACGAGGCTCTCGGGGAGCGGCTCGGCCCGAACGGGAATCACGCCCGCCTCGAGCTGGCGGCGGACCACTTCGAGCGTCTCGCCCGCCTGCCTCTCCTCCAGCGTCTCGCCCACGCAGAGGATGACCTTCATGCCCTCCGCCGTCGCCGCGGCCGCCTTCCGGCCCGCGAGCTCGTCGCTCTCGCCGAATATGCGCCGCCGCTCGGAATGGCCCACGATGGCCCACGTGAGGCCCTCCGCCAGGGCGAGCGCCGGGGATATCTCGCCCGTGAAGGCTCCCTTGTTCTCGTACCAAACGTTCTGAACGCCCACCTCGACGGGCGTGCCGTCGAGCGCGCGGCGGACCGAAGGGGCGGCGAGGCTCGTAGGAAAAAGCACGACCGCCGCGTCGGCGTCCCGCGCCGCGCGGGCCGCCTCGCGGGCCAGTTCCACTCCTTCGGCCGACGTGAGGTTCAACTTCCAGTTGCCTGCGATGATGGGTCTTCTCGACATCGGCCTTTCCAGGTTGGGGATTCTACCTGATTGGGCCTCGGATTCAACTAAAAAGGCATTTCCGCCCCGCGCGGGTGCGCCGCCGCGTCGAGGGCGTATAATTCCCCCGATGCCGGAGGAACTTCCCGTCGTGCTGCTGCTCAGCACCGCCCGCACCTTCAGGGGCGGCGAGCGGCAGGCGGCCGTGCTCCTGAACGCCCTCTCCGCCCGCGGGTTCCGCCCCGCGGCCGCGGCCCCGCCCGGCGCGCCCCTGTTCGAACGCCTCTCGCCGGAGGTGCTCAGGACGCCCCTGCCCCGCCGGAGCGAGCTCTCCCCCCTCAATAGGTTCGAGCTCTCCTCCCTCTGCAGGCGGCTCGGCGTCTCCGTGCTCCACTGCAACGACGCCCACGCCCTGGGACGCGCCGCCTGGCTGCTGGGTTCCGCCGCGAGGCCCGCCGTGGTCGCCCACCGCCGCATGGCCTTTCCCATCCGCTCGCGGCTGAAGTACTCGAAGGTGCCGGACCTGGTGGTGGCGATAAGCCGCACCGCCGCCCGCGCCCTCGAGGAAGGCGGCGTCCCGCCCTCCATGATAAGGGTGGTGTACTCGGCGGTGGACCCCTTCTTCCTGGCCCCTCCGCCTCCCCGCACGGAGGCCCGCTCCGCCCTGGGATGGCCCGCCGGCGCGCCGGTCCTGTTCTACGCCGCGGCCTTCACGCCGGAAAAGGGGCATCGCCTGTTGTTCGACGCCTTCCGCCTCGTCCGCGCCCGTTTTCCCGCGGCGGTCCTCGCCCTGGCGGGTTCGGGGCCGCTCGAGGGGGAGCTCCGCTCCGCCGCCCCTCCGGGCGTGCGCTTCGAGGGCTCGCTGGAGAGGGAGAGGCTCCGCCTCGCCTACCGCGCGGCGGACGTCTTCGTCTTCGCGGGAGCGCGGGAGGGGCTCGGCACCGCGGCGGTGGAGGCGATGGCCTGCGGCGCTCCCGTGGTCGCGGTGGACCGCGGCGGCGTGGCTGAGGTGGTGGAGCGCGGCGTCACCGGCCTGCTCGCTCCGCCGGAGCCCGCTCCCTTCGCCGAGGCCGTGGTGAGGCTCGCGGGCGACGAGACGCTCAGGCTCCGAATGGGCGAGGCGGGAAGAAAGCGGGCGGCCGGACTCTTCGCGCCGGACGCGATGGCCGACGCCCTCGCCGCTTGTTACCGCGACGTACTGGCTGGACGCTCCGGCCCCGGAGGTGCCCGATGAGCGAGACGCTGACCGTCATAGTCCCCGTCTTCAACGAGGAAGAGGACCTGGAGGAATGCCTCGAGAGCGTGAAGTGGGCCGACGACATATTCGTGGTGGACTCCTTCTCCACCGACCGCACCCTCGAGATAGCCGCCCGCTACACCGATCACATAGTGCAGCACGAGTACGTGAACTCCGCCGCCCAGAAGAACTGGGCCATCCCCCAGTGCAAGACCGACTGGATAATGGTGCTCGACGCCGACGAGCGCGTCACGCCCGAGCTGCGCGACAGGATACGCTCCATCCTCGACGAGGGCACCCGCTACGACGGTTTCCGAATAAAACGCATGACCAAGTTCTTCGGCAGGCTCATCCGCCACTGCGGCTGGCACAGGGAATACCTGGTGCGTCTCTGGAGGAACGGCAAGGGGCGCTACGCGGACCGCTCGGTGCACGCCGACGTGATAGTGGACGGCGAGGTGGGCCGCATAGACGAGCACAT
>QNBY01000002.1 GCA_003644275.1 Planctomycetota bacterium | reverse complement strand
GCCGCCCTGAGCTCGGCGAGCTGCTCCGGCCAGGTGGCTCCCACGACCGCCCCCACCGCGCTGTAGCCGCATTCTCCGACGCAGTCCCCGCCGAGGGAGGCGAGCATCTCCGCCGTCCTCAGGTAGAGCGGTCTTCCCCGGGCGTCCCGCACGTCCTGCAGGTCGGCCGCGCCGGGATTGGAGGTGCGGACAAGCACGAAGCAGCCGTAGCCTTCCTCGCAGCGCGAGACGAAGGGACGCAGGGAATCCGCGCCGAGGTAGGGGTTGAGGGTTATCGCGTCGCAGGCGTAGGGGCCGCCGAACCAGGCGTCCGCATACGCCTCGGCGGTGGAGCCTATGTCGCCGCGCTTCACGTCGCCAATCACCAGCAGGCCGCGTTCCGCCGCCGCGCGGCAGGTGCGCGCGAAGGTCTCCATCCCCGCCGGACCGAGTTTCTCGTAGAAGGCCACCTGGGGCTTCACCGCAACGGCGTAGGGCGCTACGGCCTCGATGACGGCCTCGTTGAAGGCGAGGAAGGCCTTCGCCACGGCCTCCGCCCCGGCGTCCGGCGCGGGAGAGAGGGAAGGCGGAAGCAGCTCCGGGCGCGGGTCCAGCCCCACCACCACCACGGAGCCCTTTTCCCTGACGGCCTCGAACAGCCTGTCGGCGAAATTCATCGCACCCGCGCTCCCGGCGGTATGTCGCGGTCCACGGTGAGCAACACCACGTCGTCCCCGTGTTCGGCGGCGAGTATCATCCCCTGCGACTCCACCCCCCGGAGCTTCGCGGGCTTCAGGTTGGTTATCACGATGACCTTCTTGCCCACGAACTCGTGGGGTTCGTACCATTTCCTCATGCCGGCCACGAGCGTCCGCGTCTCGGCACCGAGCGAGACCCGGAGCACCACGAGCCTGTCCGCTTTGGGGTGGGGCTCGGCCTCGGTGACGAGGCCGACGGCCATGCGGACCTTCGCGAAGTCCTCTATCGAGATGTATTCCTGTTCCTTGCCGGTCGCCTCTTCCGTCATGTCTCCGCCTTCAAAAAAGCCCGGCCGGGCCGGGCGGGTGAAAGGGACGGAGGGAGAAGCGCCGCTCAGTCGTAGCGGCGCTTCATGGCCTCCTTGGTTTCCTTCTCTACCTGTTTGCGCAGTTTTTCCCGCAACTCGGCGGCCTTGCGGATCATCCTCTCGGCCTCGCGCTTGGCGAGCTCCCGCTGGCGGCGGAGTTCCTCGAGGCGCCTCGCGGCCTCCTCGTCCGCCTTCTTGCGGAGCTTCTCCATCTCTTCCTTGAGCCTGCGCCAGCGCTCCATTCGCTTCCGCTCGGCCTTGGAGATGCGCCGCTCCACGAAGCGGTCGGACCGGACCTCGGCGGCGAGGCGGTCGCGCAGCGCCTGTTCGAACTCGTGCGCCTTCTTCGCCCGGTACTTGTCCATGCGGGCGAGGTATTCCTGGTAGTCCTTCTGGGCCTCAGCGGCCTGTTTCTGCATGCGCTTCAGACGGAGCTCGGCTTCCTTGCGGGCCTTCTCCCTCTCCCTCTGGATCTTTGCGAGCCTTTTCTTGAAGGCCTTTTCGGCGCGCTCGTTCGGATAATAGACGGAGATGACGTCCCTGCTCGCCTCGGCGGCTTCCTTGCGTATCTTTTCGAGCTCCTTCATGCGCCGGGCGTGGTCCCGCTGCTCGCGCTCGCGGCGCTTGCGCTCGGCGGCCGCGAGAGCGGCGCGGCGGCGGGCCATGTCGCTGCGTATCCCGGCGAGCTGATCGTCCGAGGCGGCAAGGGTGCGCGCGTCGAGGCGGGCGAGTTCCTCCTCGGCCTTCCGAACGTCGGAGAGCACGTCGCGGCGCATGGCTTCCGCCTTGGCCTTTATGCGGGCGAATTCCTTGTTCCGCACTTCCATGTAGGCGGCCGCGTAGCGCTTGGCCTCGTCGCGGAGCTTCTCATCGGCCGCGAGCCTCTCGGCGGCCCGCTTCTCGAGCATCGCGCCCACCTTCCGCATGTCCTCGTGGGTGCGGTCGTAGCGCCTCCGCACGCGCTCGACGGCCCTCTCGATGCGGCGGTCGTAGAAGCGGCGCTCGTACTCCCTGCGGTGCATGCGCCAGGCGTGCTCGGCGAGTATCTTGTCGAGCGCTTTCGCGCGCTGGTACTCTATGTCCGCCATTTCCTTCGCGCGGCTCTTCTCCACCTCGTAACGTATGCGGGCGATGTCCTTGTCCAGCTTGGCGGCGGCGGCGCGCACCTTCTCGGGGGTGTAGTAGTCCTCGAACTGGGGTTCGGCGAGCCTGCGGTAGAAGTCGGCGAATATCTTTTCCTTCACCTTGGCGGGATCGGGAAGGCCGGACACCCGCTCGGGCGAGGGACCCACCAAGGCCTTGATGCGGCTGCGCGGCACGCGGTAGGGCTTGTAGCCGTACTTCTTCAGCCAGGAACGGGGCGCGCCTGCGGGCTCGGGAGCGGGCTCGGCGGGCTTGGCGCGGACTATGCGGAGGGGCTTCGGCGGCTTGGGCTTCTCCACCTTGCGGACGGCGAACAGCGGCCGCCTCTTTTCGGCCTTCGCCCTGCGCGCGGACGCGAGGGGCCTGCGGGGCGCGGCGGGGGCTTTCTTCCTGCGGGCGGCGAGTTCCTTCGCGCGCTTCTCACGCTCGAGCTTCCTGCGCTCGGCGGCCTTCCTGCGCCGCTCGGCGGCGAGCCGTTTCCTCTCGGCGGCCAGCCGCTTCTTCTCCTCCGCCCTGCGGCGTTTTTCCTCGAGCTTCCGCAGGCGGGCGTTCTCGCGCTCCAGCTCGGCCTTGGCCTTGCCGAGCAGCTCGGCAGCACGGCCGGAATAGGGCGCGCCGGCGGCGGCGGCCTTCTCAAGCAGAGGAACGGCCTCGGCGTAGTTCGCCGCGCGATAGAGCGCCTCGCCCTTGTACATGGCGAATTCGGGATCGTCCGGGCGGGCGGCGAGCGCCTCGTCGAGCAGCGGGGCCGCCTTGTCGGCCTTGTTCTCGAGGAGCAGGGCGTAGCCGAGCAGCGCCGCGGCGGCGGGATCCTTGGAGAACTCGGTGTAGAGCCTGCGGGCCAGGTCGAGCGCCTCGCGGGAGCGCCTGCCCTGCCAGAGTATCGCGCGGCAGAGGCCGAAGAGGGCCTCCTTGTCGTCCGGCGCGGCGGAGAGGGCGGCGCGGAAGTAGTCGGCGGCCTTCTTCAGCTCGCCCCGGGCGAGCAGTATGCGGCCCGCGGCTATGCGGGCGTCCACGAAGTTGGGGTCCTTCGCCACGGCCCGCTCGTAGTATTCGAGGGCGCGGTCCATATCGCCGGTGCTCTCGTAGAAACCGCCTATCTCCACCAGCCTGTCGGCGGGCACGTCACCCGCCGAGACCTTGGCGAGGTAGGCGCGCGCGGTCTCGGTGTCGCCCTCGCGTATGGCGATGCGGGCAAGGGCGATGAGGGCGGGGGCGTAGTTCGGATCAAGCGAGAGGGCCACCTTGTAGCCTTCCTTGGCCTTGGCGAGGTCGCCCATGCGCTCGTAGAGCCAGGCGCGCTCGTACTGGAGCTCCACGTTGCGGGACTGGATGAAGATGGCCTTCTCGATGGCCTTTATGGCGCGCTCGTAGTCGTTCTTGAGCAGGAAGAGCTCGGCGCGGGCCTTCAGCGCCTCGATGTTGGAGGAATCGCGGAGCAGGACGTACTCCACGTCCCGCAGCCCCTCGTCCACCTTGCCGCGCTTGCCCTTGATGAGAGCGAGCACCACCCGCACCTCGTGGAGGTTCGGGTCCTTTTCGAGGGCTTTGAGCGCCACGCGCTCGGCCTTCTCGTAGTTGCGGGCGCGGTAGTAGGACTTGACGAGGGCCTTCATCAGGTCGAGGTTGGAGGGGTCGAGCTCCACCGCCCTGTCGTAGAAGCGGACGGCGAGCTTGTAGTTGCCGAGGTTGTAGTAGCACTCGCCCGCGTAGGCGCACACCGCCCCTTCCTCCATGCGGGGGAGGTTGCGGGAAAGGGCCTTGAGGAAGTTGGGGAGCGCCTCGCCGTAGCGCTTGTCCTCGAGCAGCGTCCAGCCGAGGTAAACGATGGAGACGAAGTTTTGGTCTATGTTCGGGCCGGGGGCGCGGTCTATCTGGCGCACCTCGATCCAGGGCTCGCCGCCGAGATCGCTGCGCACCTGGCCCCACACGATTATCCGCTCGAGCGGTTTGAGGGAGACGAAGTGCTTCCAGGATATGGAGGCCCTGAGCATGTAGAGGGTGAGGCAGACGAGGTCCTTGCGCTCGTCGGGGAGCCAGAGCCGGACGGAGGGGTCCCAGGCGAAGAAGTTCTGGTGGAGTTCGGGGAGGAGGCCGGTCTGCACTTCCTTGTACACGTTGCCGGTGCGGGCGAACTTGCACTCGAAGGTGACGTACTGATTGCGGAAGGCCGTGGGGTTGTTCTGGAGCTGCAAGAGCGTGACCCTGGCGTAATCGTACGGGCCCTTCGTTACGGCCGTCTCCTCCGCTGCGGCGGTTCGTGCGGACAACAGCGCAAGGACGGCGACCAAGGCGAGAAAAAATCCCGTCGTTCTCGCTGGCACAGGCGCCTCCTTTCAAAGCCCCCGAACGGGCTGAATTCCGAATTATAGGCCCGCAGAGACCGACTGTCAAGTAAAAACGGACAACGGCCCCACCCAAAAAAAAGAGGGGGGCGTGCGCCCCCCTCTCGAGGTATTCGGACCGTCAATCCACGCTGGGTTTGACCTTGGTCTCGCCCTTCTTCACCTTCTTCTCCACCACTTCCTTCTGCTTGCGGAGGAACTCGTCGTGGAGCGACTTGCGTATGGTCTCGAACTCCTTGGTCACCTCGGCGGTGGAGGTGGAGGAGATGACGGTGGGCGTGATGAAGATGAGCAGGACTTCCTTCTTGTTCTCGCTGTGGCGGTTCTTGAACAGCCAGCCGAGCAGGGGGATGTCGCCGAGCAGCGGTATCTTGTTGCCGCTCTTGGAGTTGGTGTTCTTCACGAAGCCGGCGAGCACGCCGGTGTTGCCGTCGGGGATGATCATCTTGGAGACCACGAGCTCCGTCTTGGTCTGGGGGAGCTTGATGGCGGTGCCGCCCGCGCCGAACTCCTCGAAGAGGGCGCCGCTTCTCGCGTCCTCTATCTTGGGAATGACGGTCATGAGGATGTTGCGCTCTCGGCGCGCGACGTGCGGTATCACGAGGAGCTGCACGCCGAGCTCGACGGGGGAGTTCTCGGCTTCCTTGTAGCCGCCCGTGGTGGTGTCGCCGCCGGTGCTCTGTTCGTACTCGGCGTAGCGGATGACGTCGCCGATGTGGATGGTGGCGGCGTGGTTGTCGAGCGTGGTGATGCGCGGCTGCTGGATGACCTCGGCGTTGGTGTAGGTGTCGAGCAGCTTGAGGGTCATGGCGAGCTGGCTGGCGTCGAGCGAGCCGCCGGTGATGACGGGATCGGCCGTGAAGAACGGGCCGCGCGTCGAGGCGCCGTGGAGGTATTTCTCCCAGCTGTCGAAGCCGCGGGTGAACGGGAAGACCACGGCGTTCGTCGCCGAGCCGCCGTTGCCGCTGAAGATGAGGCCCTCGGACCACTTGATGCCCACGTCACGCACCTGTTCGAGCGAGACGGAGTATATCCGCACGCTTATGGACACCTGGAGGGGTTCGCGGTCGAGGTCGGTTATCAGCTGCTCCACCTCGGCGAGCACCTTCCTGCTGGCCCGCACGATGAGCGCGTTGTTGGTGGTCTCGTACTTTACGAAGCCTTCCTTGCCGACGATGTCCTGCACGATGTCGAGGAGGCTCGACGGCTGGATGGCCTTCGCTTCTTCCTTGCTGGCGTATTTCGTCTCGAGCTCGGGCACGTACTTCTGGCCGACGGGCTCGATGTAGTTGAGGCGGAATATCCTCGTCTCGGGCTTCTCCTTGAGCTTCTCGACGGTGGTTATGACGATGGTGTTGTAGCGTTCCTTCAGCATCACGAAGGGGCTGTGCTTGAGGATGACGTCGAGGGCGTGGGTCCAGGGCACGTCCTTGAGGTAGGCGGTGACCTTGCCCTCCACGTCGGGATCGACGTAGAGGTTGAAGCCCGCGTCCTCGGCTATCTGGCGTATGACCTCCCGCAGGGGGGCGTTGTCGGCCATGAGGTCGATGCGCTTCGGCTGGCGGAGGTAGTACACTCCGGTCTCCGACGTTTCGATGTCGAACTCGTACTTCTCCGCCAGGTAGTTGAGCACCTGGAGCCAGGTCACGCCCTTGAGGTCGGCGCTCACCTTGAGTGTGGCGAGGTCGCTCTTGGGGTCGATGACGATGTTCACGCCGCCCTTCTCGGCGAGGTACTGCACGACGTCGGCGAGGGTGAATTCCTCGAAGGAAACGTCGAGGGTGTTCTCCCGCTCGGAGAGCAGGTCGGCGGCTCTGTCGGCCTTCACCTTCACCTCGGCGGAGACTGCGGCGAGGGCGGCGACCAGCAGGACCAGAGAGAGCAACGCGGCTTTACGGGCACTGAGCATGATAGAACCTCCACTTACGCCAGTGGACGTGCGAGCTTACTTCTTCTCCAAATTCCCTTCGTCACGCTTCTTCGGGTTTATCGGAACGGCGCGGGTCATGTTGAGCTCCTTCGACCCCACCACTATGCCCCTGGGGGTGATGGAGACGACGGTCAGGTCGGCGGGGACGTCGGGGTTGTCGCCGAATATCGAGGCGATGTTCCCGCCCTCCCGCACGAACAGGCCGTCGTTGAGAATCACCGACTTGTTGCTGTCGGATATGAGTATGGAGAGGACCTTTATCTGGTCGCATATCTCGTTGAAGCGGGCCACCTGTTCCTTCTTCTTCGCGGCCACGTCGGCGAGGGGAGCGACGGGCTTGGCTATCTCCTGAAGCTCCTCGCCCAAGCTGTTGTACTTCTCCAAGTATTTCTGGACGGCCGTGATGACGTAGTCGTACCGGCCCTCGCGCAGTTTCCTCAGGAGGACCGGCCTCAGGGAGGCCGCCTCGGCCGCGGCGGCGTTCCTCAGCGCGACGAGCGGGTCCTCCTCGGTGGGCGGCGCGGTGGCCCCGCCGGACGGCGTGGGGGTGGGGATCCACGACGGTATCGGCTTGGGCGTCACGTGGACGAAGATGTCGGCGAATATGTCGCGGGGATTGGGTTCGTAATCGAAGCGCTGGGCCTCGATGATGGCCTTCGCCATGTCCGTCTTCCCGGCGGGCTTGGACTTGGCCGCCTTGCCCGCCGTCTCGGCGCGGCCCGCCGAAGCCAGGAAGAAGGCGGCCGCGGCGAAGAGCAATAGGAAGAAGATCTGCCGTTTCATGTCCTCTGGCCGCTTCATGATCAGTCTCCGGTATAGACGAAGGTATAGATCATGATGGTGAAGGAGATGTACGGCGGGCGGGAGGGGTCGAACTTCTCACCCTCCTTCTTGGCGAGCTCGCCCTCGGAGAGAGGGGTCAGCTTCGCGTCGTTCACCATCACGAACCGGTCGAGGTTTTCGACCTGATTGACGAACTTTATTATGTCGGGGTAGTGCCCGACCAGCCTGAAGTTGAAGATGCGAGATTCGTACAGCTCCTTCTTCTTCTTCCTCGACGAGGTCTGGGCTTTGGGCTTGGAGACGGTGGCGAAGTTGAGCAGCAGGTTGTTGTCGGTGGCGAGGGTGGCGATGGTCTCGAGCATGCCGGGGATGTCGTCCTCGGAGGGGAGGTAGGCCTCGTAACGCTTGGCCTCCTCCTTGTTGGCGAGCATGAGCCGCTCCTTCTTCTTGAGGTAGGCGAAGCGGGACTGCAGTTTGGTGAGTTCTTCCTCCTTCTGGCTCTTTTCCTGGACGAGGGACTCGTGTTTCTTGTACACGAAGAAGAAGTCCACACCTATGCCGAGGAGGAGGACGGCCGTTACGGCGATCACTATCCAGAACCAGCGGTTGATTACTGCCTCATCCATATCACACCTTTCCCGCGGCGAGCGCGCGTAGGTCGGTGTCGCTACTTCTTCTTTTTCTTCTTCGAGCTTTCCTCTTCCTGCTCGAAGACGTAGGAGGCCTGGACGGCGAAGGTATAGACCGGCACCTCCGCCTTCTTGTAGGGCTCCTCGTCGCCGAGGTAGAAGAAGAGGTCCTCGCGGTTTTCCTTGTTGATGCTCTTGACCAGCGACACGTCGCCCTTCATCCCGGCGCTGAAGATGGGATCGGCCTCCAGGGCGGCGGTGAAGCCGGTGATGGTGTTCATTCTGACGTCGTCGGCGTAGAAGGGGTCCTTCTGGCCGAGGGGCGCCCGCGCCACGCCCTGCAGGGTGAGGGACCTGACGATGGAGGTGGTGCCGCGGCGGCCCCTGCTCGATGAGCGCTTCATCTTGGTCTGGAAGGAGACGGCTTCTATCTGGATGTTGGAGGGGACGAGCTGCTGGAGGCGGGCGAGCTTCGGAGCGAGCAGCACCCGGCTGAGGAACAGCTTGCGGACGGTGTCCTTACGCTGCTGCTGGACCTTCCATTCGAGCTCCACGTGCTCCAGTTCCTTCACCCGGCGGCTCCACGAGGCGAGCTCGGTCTCGATGCCGGAGACCTCCGTCTGGATGTTGTTGGTCTTGATGTGGTAGGAGATGACGAAGAAGAGGGAGCTCAGGACCAGCACGATCCCCACGATGACGGCCACGCCTATCTTGAGGGGCGTGGATTCGACCTGTCTGTATCTCTGTGGGAGCAGGTTGATTTCGATCATCGCTCACACCTTTTTTCTCAGGCGGCTGGCGAGGCCCACCGCGATGGGCAGTTGGGCGGCCTCCCTGAAAAGCGCCTCCTCGTCCACTCCGGGCGCCACGTTCATCCCCTGCGCGGGATTCCACTGGTTGGTGGGCAGGAAGAATATCTGCCCGAGTATCTCCACCAGGTCGGGGAAGCGGGTTACCCCGCCGGATACGTATATCTCGTTCACCTCGGTCTCGAACTGATTCTCGTAGAAGTCTATGGAGAGCCTTATCTCGTTGCCGATGTCCTCCAGGACGTTCTGGATGGCGTCCCGGACGGCGTCGTAACTGTCGCCGGGGTTCACCAGCAGGGATTCCGCCTCGGCGTCCTGGAAGCTGAAGCGCTTGGCTATGGCCTGGCGCATGTCGTTCGTGCCTATGTAAACCTCGCGGGAGAAGTTGGAAACCCCCGTGTGAAGAATCCCGATGGTCGTCTTGATGAAGCCTATGTCCACCAGGGCGATGATCTTCTTGGTTATGGAGATGCCGTTGTTGGCGGCCCACAGTTCGAAGGCGTTGCTGAGGGCGAAGGTGTCTATGTCTATGAGATCGGGCACGAGCCCGGCGGAGCGGAGCACGCGCACCCGGTTCTCTATCTCCTCCGTCTTGGCCGCCACGAGCACCACCTTGGAGGCGAGGTCGCCAGTGGGCTCGGGAAGCGTGACGGGGTAGTAGTCCATCTCCACCTCGTCCAGGTTGAACGGGACGAAGTCGGGCGCCTTGTTGCGGACCACCTCGTCGAGCTGCTGGGGATTCAACCCCGACTCGACGGGAAAATACCGCACCACCACCTTCCTGCCCGATACCGAGGTGGCCACCCTCTTGGAGTGGATCTTTCCTTTGTTCAGGGCCTCCCTGATGGCGTGTTCGACGTTGTCCGCACCGGCGACGGGCGCCGAGCCGTACCCCGTGAGGGTGATGGTCTCCTTGTCAAGCGAGAGCTCGACAGCCTTGACGACCGCGCTTCCTATGTCGAGCCCTATCAGAGTTCTTTGGCGAGCGAACATTTATCCTCTTCCCTCCCGAGGAAGCGTTCATCCCGTAAAATCGGGTATTTGCAGTATAGCACACAAAGATACAGCGTCAAGAAAATTTTCAACCGCCGCCGTAAACGTGGGCGTGGACGGTGGAGGTGATGTAGTCCCTGAGGGCGGTGAGGTCGAGTTCCGGATCGTCTCCGGAGGCCGCTCTCCTCACCAGTTCCTTGCAGCGCGCGGCCGATACGGCTCGGGCGGTGTGTTTGATCATGGGCACCATGGAAAACGAGACCGAAAACTCCGTTATCCCCGTCCCCAGCAGCATCCCGAAATAGAGGGGATCGGATGCCATCTCCCCGCACACCGAGAGCGACGGCCTCATGTAGGGCGAAAGGGTGAGTATCTGCTGCTGGAGTATCTTGATCAGTTCCAGCAGCGCCTTGTGGCCGGGGATGAAGCGGTCGGCCACGTCCTCGTTGGTCCTGTCCGCCGCGAAGAGGTACTGTATGAGGTCGTTGGTTCCCACCGAGACGAAGTCCGCCTCCCTCAAGAGCTCCCTCGCCCCGAAGAATATCCCCGGCACCTCGAACATGGCCCCCACCGCGATCCCCTGCGGCACCTCCAGCCCGGACGCTTTCAGTTCCTCGACGACGCCCGCGATCTGGGTCTTCGCCCAGCGGAACTCCCGGGGATGCGTCACCATGGGGAACATGATCCTCACGTTGGAATAGGGCGTGTGCCTGCGGCGGGCGTGTTCGGCCACCGCGCGGAGCATGGCCCTGAGCTGGGTCCGCAGCAGGTGGGGGGCCTTCATGGCGAAACGTATCGCCCTGAGCCCCAGCGCGGGGTTCGCCTCGTTGCCGAAGTAGCTTCCGAGTTCCGCCGGCACCTTGTCCGACCCCACGTCGAAGGTGCGGAAGGTCATCACCTCGTCGCCCGCGGCGTCCAGCGCCCGGGCGTACTGCGAATACTGCTCCTCCTCGGTGGGGGGCTGGTTGCGGTCGAAGAACAGCCCCTCCGGCCTGAAGAGCCCCACCCCCTCCGCGCCGAGGTCCACGGCGACGGGGACGTCCTCCGCCTTCGCCACGTTCGCCCTCACCACGACGCGCACACCGTCCTTCGTAACCGCGTCCTCGTGCCGGAAGCGGTGGGCGATGTGCGAGACGAACATGTCGTCTCGCCTTTCGAGGTTGCACTTGGCCAGCGTCTGTTCGTCGGGCGAGATTATCACCTCGCCGAGGTTCCCGTTCACCACGATTATGTCGCCGCTCGACACGTGGTGGGACACCACCTTCAGGCCCACCACCGCGGGGATGCCCAGGGCGCGCGCGAACATGGAGGCGTGGCCGGTGGGGCCGCCCTTGTCGGTGGCGACGGCGAGCACCTTGTCCTTCGGCAGCACGGCGGCGTCGGTGGGCGATAGGAAACGGGTAACCAGGACGAACTCGCCCTCTATGCCCTCGAACTCCCTGTGGAGGGGGATGCCGCTGAGGTTGCCGATGAGGCGCTTCTCGATGTCGCGCAGGTCGTCCGCCCGCTGGGAGAGGTATTCCTCGTCTATCGCCTCCAACTTGGCGATGTAGCTCCTGAAGACGCGGGAGACGGCGTGCTCGGCCACGTGGCGGCGGGCGCGTATGTGTTCCTCCACCTTCCTCATGAGGGCGGGGTCGCGCAGTATGGCGATGTGCGCGTCGAAGATGGCGGCGTAGTCGGGGAGGAAGCGCTTGGCGGTGTCCTCTCTGAGCAGGCGGTAGGAAGCGACGGTGGCCTCCAGGGCGGAGCGGAAGCGGGCTATCTCGTCCTCCACCGCGTCCGGCGGGACCTTGCGCTCGCGGACCACCACTTCCTCCCGTCCCATTATGAAGACGGGGCCGAAGGCGACGCCCGGCGATACGCCTATTCCCTTGAGTATCTCCATGCGGGGGCTACTCCATCTCGTCCTCGAGGTCGAAATTCCTCTCGACGAGGGAAACCAGCTCCTCGAGCGCCTCCACCTCGTCCGGGCCGTTCACTATGATCTTCATCCTGCCGCCGCACGGAACGCCCAGGGAGATGAGGTTCAACACGGATTTCGCGTCCACGCGGTCGTCCTCGAAGACGACCTCCACGTCCGACTCGAACTTCGACGCCGCCTCGGCCAGCCGGAGCGAGGGCCTGCCGTGGAGGCCGAATCGGTGGTTTATCGTGAGTTCCTTCTCCATCATATCGCGGTGGTTTCCTCACGAACCCTCTGATCGACGAGGTCCACGAGCACGGACGCCACGGCGGCGGGATCGTGCAGGAAGTCCGGACCGAGCAGGTCGGCCTCCACTACGCGGTAACCCATTCTTCGGATGGCGTCGGCGTCGTACTCCACGAAGCGCTGTCCCTCGCGGAAGGGCGGGAGCTCGCGCCTGGCGGAGTTGACCACCACCACGTCGAATATCTTGCCGCCCGCGTGTTCCTCTATCGCCCTGATGTGGTCGGCGGCGTCGTAGTCGTCCGTCTCTCCGATCTGGGTGAGTATGTTGCACACGTACACCTTCAGGGCGTAGGAAGCCCGGACGGCCTCCACCATGCCGGGCACCAGCAGGTTCGGGATGACGGACGTGTAGAGCGAACCCGGCCCGAACACCACGAGCGCCGCCTCGGAGAGGGCCGCCTTTATGTCGGGATGCACCGGCGAGGGGCGGGGGCGGAGCTCCACCCTCGCTATCCGCTTGCCGGTCCGCTGGATGTTCGCCTGGCCCGTGGTCACCGAGCCGTCCTCGTGCCTCGCCACGAGCCCCACCTTGTCCGTGGTGGAGGGCAACACCTCCCCCGCGATGGCGAGGACCTCGCCCGCGCGGCGGACCGCCTCCCGGAAGTCGCCGCATACCGCGTGCAGGGAGGTGATGAAGAGGTTGCCGAAGGAATGTCCCTCCAGCTCGCCCTCCTCGAAGCGGAACTGGAACAGTTTTTCGAGGGTGGGGCCGGCGTTGGAGAGGGCCACGAGGCAGTTCCTTATGTCGCCTGGGGGAAGCGCGCCGAGCTCCATCCTGAGCCTGCCGCTGGAGCCCCCGTCGTCCGCCATGGTTATGACGGCGGATATCCGGCCGGTGTGTTCCTTTAGTCCCCGGAGGAGGCTCTTCAGGCCGGTGCCTCCGCCGAAGGCCACCACCCGGGGCCCCGACTCGCGGCGGGCGGCGGCGAGGACGAGGTCGCGGAACGGGCCGCCCGCGCCTCCCGCGGAGCGGAGTATCCTGATGATGCTCCTGGCGAGGCCGAGCACCCCGAAGTAGAGCAGCACCACGGAGAGGGCGAACGCCGCCGCCGCGAGGTAGAGGGCGGTCCGGGCGGCGTTCACCTCTCCCTCGATGGGGGCGGTGTCGCCCGTGAGCCAGAGGGCGAAAAGCAATCCGGCGGCCGCCAGCAGGACGAGGCCGACGACGATCTCGAAGACGTATCGTTTCAGTCTCAGTCCCGGCAGGAGCCACCAGAACAGTTTCATGACAGGCTACCCCGTGCGGGGGGCATCAACCGAATATGTCTTCTTCCGCTTCGAGGAGAAGCGAGAATATCTCCTTTGCGGAACGGGCCTGACGGAGGAAGCGGCACCAGTCGTCGTTGCGCATTATCTTGGCGATGCGCGAGAGCGCGGCGACGTGTTCCGTGGACTCGTCCTTCGGGGAGAAGAGGCAGAAGAAGAGGTAAACGGGCTCGCCGTCTATGGCGTCGAATTCCACCCCCCCGCTGCTCCGGGCGAAGAGGCCGACGAGGCTGTCGAGCTCATCCACCCTGGCGTGCGGGAAGGCCACCCCCCTGCCCGTCCCCGTGGAGCCGAGGTTCTCGCGCAGGACGAGGGCCTCGAGGCAGTCGGCCTCCAGGACCGCGGGGAGCAGTCCCTTCTCGACCATCGCCCGCACGAGTTCCCTGAGCACACCCTCCTTGTCCTTCGCCTTGAGGTCGAAGACTACGGCGTCCTCGGAAAGAAAATCCTCTATCTTCATAGAACCTCCTGAGATCGGCGGCAGTGAAAAGGCCCGGCGAAACGCCGGGCCTATTTTTTACGTTTGGCGGCTTTTTTCAAGGAAATCGTCACTCCTCCGCCTGCGGCTCCTCCGTGAAGGATTCCCGGACGGTCTCATCCATCATGACCGACTTCACGCGCTGCGAGGCCCTCTTTCGGTTGACCGAGCGCCTGTCCTTGAGGTGTTTCACCTGGCGCTCGAGCTTGTCCACCATGCTGTCCACGGCCTTGAAGACGTCGTCCTCGCGCGCCTTCGCCACGACCGTCCCTCCGTTCTTGACCTTCAGGATGGCCTCCGCGTTGACCCAGGGATCCTTGATGCTGAAGTTCACCTGCGCCTCGAGCATCCCGCCCGCGAGGAACCTCTCGATCTTGCGCACCTTCCGGAGCGCGTATTCCTTCATGTGGGGCGTGAGTTCTCCATGGACGGTGGAAATGTTGATGTTCACGTAACCTCCTTTCGGTTCGATGGGGCGGACACCGCCCGCCCGCCGCTCCAAGTATACCACAAACCCCGGGCCGGCGGAGTTCAGCGGGAGGAACGCCCGTTTCCGTCGCCCTTCTTCCCCTTCCCATCGGACTTCGAGGGTTTCTCCTCGGGCAGCGAGCCCTCCACGATGACGCTGTAGAGTTTTTCGAGGGCCACCTTCTCGATCTGGCGTATGCGCTCCCGGGTGAGCTTGAGTTTCGCCCCTATCATCTCGAGCGTGCGGTAGCGCTCGGTGCCTATTCCGTAGCGCATCTTCAGCACCTCGCGCTCGCGCGGCTCGAGGTAGCGGAAGAGTTCCTCCACCCTCTGAGCGTCCACCTCGGTGAGCAGGTGTTCCTGGGGGGACTCGTTGTAGTCGTGGGAGGGGACGTTGGAGAGCATCTTCAGTATGTCGGTGTCCGCCCCCCGGGGCTGGCCCGCGACGGTGGCCTTCAGCGCCTGCTTGATTATCCGCAGGCGGGTGCGGGGGAGGTCGAGTTCGGCGGCTATCTCCTCCGGCGTGGGCGGCCGGTTCAACTTCTGCGCCAGCTCGTAGGACACCCGCTTCCAGCGGGCGAGCATCTCCACCATGTAGGCGGGTATGCGCACGTTCTTCACCTTGTTCACCAGGGCGCGCCTGATGGACTGCTTTATCCACCAGGAGGCGTAGGTGGAGAAGCGGCAGCCCTCCGCGACGCGGAACTTGTCCACCGCCTTCAGCAGTCCTACGTTTCCCTCCTCGATGAGGTCGGAAAAGGACAGGCCGCGCATGAGGTAGTTGCGCGCTATGCTCACGACCAGCCTGAGATTGGCGCGCACGAGCTCCTCACGGGCCTCGGTATCCCCCATCTCGGTCCTGATGGCAAGGTCCATTTCCTGTTCGGGCGTGAGCAGGGAATAGCGGCTTATTTCCTTCAGATATGATTCGACCACGTGCAGCCCGTTCCGAAAGGCGTATTCCAGGGGCGGCAAGTTTACGTAATTTGGGTTTCCTGTCAACCGCCGCCCCCTTCCCGCGCGGCCGGAAAGGGGTATAATTTTCCCGATGAGAGGCACCGAAGAGAGCATCCGCCGGACGCTCGACGCCAACTTCAACCGGGCGGGCGAGGCCCTGCGCGTGGTGGAGGACGTCTTCCGCTTCCACCTCGACGACGGCGACCTCGCCCGGCGCGCCAAGGAACTGCGCCACTCGCTCGCCGCGTTGCGCTCCGCCCTGCCCGCCGACGCGGCCGCCCGCGACTCCGCCGGGGACGTGGGCCGCGGCGTGACGGTGGACTCCGAGGCGGAGCGTTCCTCCGTGCGCGGCCTGCTCGCCGCCAACTTCCGCCGCCTCGCCGAGAGCCTAAGGGTGATAGAGGAGACGCTGAAGCTGCCCGGCATGAGGGGAAGCGCGGAGGCGAAGCGCCTGCGTTACGCGGGCTACGACCTGGAGCGCGAGGGCGCGGCCGCGCTCCGCCCGGAGTGGCTGGAGGCGGCGAGGCTCATGGTGCTGTACGACCCCCTCGTCCATCCCATGCGGCCCGCGGAGGCTGCCGCCGCGCTGGACGGCCTGGAGGGCGTCTGCGTGCAGCTCCGCAGCAAGGGGGCGGGCGGCCGCCGCCTGCTGGAGCTCGCCCGCGAGTGCCGGGACGCCTTCGGCGCGGCCCGCGTGCCGCTGGTGGTGAACGACCGGCCGGACGTGGCGCTGCTCGCCGGGGCGGACGGCGTGCACCTGGGCGCGGAGGACGTTCCCGCGGCGGAGGCGCGCCGCATCGTCGGTCCCTCGTCGGCGATAGGCGTCTCCACCCACACCGAGGCCGACCTCGATTCCCTGCCGCCCGAGGCCGACTACATAGGGGCCGGTCCCTGCGCGCCGAGCGCCACCAAGGGGTTCGCTTCCTCCGCCCTCGCCGGTCCCGCCTTCGCCGCCCTCGCCTCGGAGAGGGCCGCCGTGCCCGTCTTCGCCATCGGCGGCGTGGACGTCCCCCTGCTGGAAAGGCTCGTCGAGAAGGGCGTGAGGCGCGCCGCGGTGTGCGCCGCCGCCTGGAGGGACGGCCGCCTGCGGGAGAACGCATCCGCCCTCCTGCGCGTGCTGGAGGCGGCGTGGTGAGCGCGGGCGGACGCGCGCGGAGGGGAGCGGCCAACCTCTCCGTCCTCACCAACTTCACCGTGAGCGGCGTGAAGCTGGCGGTGGGGATACTGACGGGCTCGCTCGCCGTCATCGCGGAATCCCTGCACTCCCTCACCGACCTGCTCTCGTCCGTCATGCTCTGGTTCGCCGTGAGGATAGCCGACACCCCGGCGGACGAGGGACACCCTTACGGGCACGGCAAGGTGGAGAACTTCTCCGCGCTCGTCGAGGGGGCGGTGGTCGCCTCGGCGGGGGCGTGGATAGTGTACGAGAGCATACTCCGCTTCGGCTCGCCCCCGGAGTTGGGCTCGGTGGGCATCGCGGTGGCGGTGATGCTGTTCAGCGCGGCGGTCAACTTCTTCGTGTCGCGCAGGCTGCTCGCCGTCGCCAGGCGGGAGAACTCCGTGGCGATAGAGACGAACGCCTACCACCTCTACTCCGACGTGTTGGCCTCGGCCGGGGTGGGGGCGAGCCTCGCGCTCATCCCCCTCACCGGCGCGCTGTTCGGCAGGCCGTGGTACTGGATAGACGCCGCGGTGGGGCTGCTGGTGGGCCTGTACATAGTGAGGCTCGGCACCGGCCTCGTGGTGAAGGCGTTCATGCCGCTCGTGGACGCTCCGCTGCCCGACGAGGACCTCGCGCGCATCGAGGAGATAATCCGCTCTTTCGAGGGCAAGGTGCTGGGCTACCACGAGCTCCGCTCGCGCGCGGCCGGTCCCGATCGGTTCGTGGACTTCCATCTGGAGGTCTCCCCCCACATGTCCATGGCGGAGGCCCACGAGATAGCCTCGGAGATACGCAGGCGGATAGAGCGCGAGCTGGGGCGCGTCTCCGTGCTCATCAACACCGAGGCGGGCCGCCGGTGCGACGAGGCCCCGCCGGAGATATTGGAGAAGGCCCGGCGCGTGCTGGAGGACACGCCGGAGGTGTCCAAGGTGCTCGGCGTGAAAGGCCGCCGCGTGGGCGACCGCTACCGGCTGGAGGTGACCGCCGGAGTGCCGGAGAACCTGCCGCTCGAGCGCTCCAACGTCCTCGCCGTTCTGCTGAGGCGCAAGCTGAACAAGGCGCTCCCGCTCCATCCCTCCAGCGAGATAATCCTCGAGGGCCTGCCCGCCGGGGAATGCCGGGAGCGCGACAAGGCGGAGACGCTGGACGAGGTCATCTCCGCCCACCG
>QNBY01000001.1 GCA_003644275.1 Planctomycetota bacterium | reverse complement strand
CGGCGACTACAGGCTGGCCGCCCTCCCGCCCGGCGAGGTGGTCTCGCTGGTGGTGTTCGCGCCTTCCTGCGTGCCGATGGAGTACGTGCCGGCGGGCAGGCCGATAAAGCTGAGGCGCAGGCAGGCGGTGATACAGAACATAGCGCTCGTGCCCGGCGTGGAGATAACCGGCACGGTGACGAACGCCGACGGGGACCCCGTGGCGGGCGCGCTGGTGTTCCTGGTGCCGCGCGGCGAGGAGCCCGACGGCGAGCGCGCGGCGGAGCTGCGGGACAAGTTCATGTACGCGGCCACCACGGACGCGGACGGCGCGTTCGTCCTCCCGCCGCCTCCGCCCGGCGGGGAGTGGGACGTCTGCGTGACCATGAACGGCTACAAGGACGCGCGCAAGAAGTACGAGGGGAAGAAGCTCTCCATAGTGCTCGAGGAGGCCGAGGGGGAAGGCGAACCCGGCGCTTAGAGCGAGGACAGGAAATCCGCGAAATCCGACGCCATGTCGTCCGGTTCCCGCGCGAGGAACCCGGCGTCGAGGTACATGACGGGGACCGGCGCGTTCCAGTGGAAGCGCTCCCTCTCGCGGCGGTACGGCCCGCAGCCGCGGGGCTCGTAGTACAGGATGCCCTTGATGCCCTCGCGCTCCACCAGGGCTTTCGCCTCTATGTAGAAGCGGCGGTTGGGCTCGACGGGCAGGCAGGGGAGCTGGTTGAAGTGCTCGAAGGCTATCCGGTCGAAGAGGGAGAGACCGGGCTCGGACGCGCTGCGATGGGGGCCCCTGCCGGAGCTGCAGAGGAGGTCCGCCGCGATGCGGCCGCCCGCCGCCGCCAGGGCGTCGTAGAGGGCGAGCCTGTCGCGCTCCAGCATGCCGCCGACGAGCAGCAGGGGGACGGCGTCGGAAGGGGGCAGCTCGCGCGCGAGCTCGAAGGCGCGCTCCACCAGGGGGATGACCGCCTCGGGCGGGGCGGTCTGGGCGGCCGCCTGGAGGAGGGCGGCCGTCCGGTCGGGTATCCTGCCGTCGGCGCGCAGCGCGGCGAGCAGGGAGCGCTCGGCCGAATACAGCGAGAAGGCCCCCGCGAGGTTCGCCTCGTAGCGTTCGAGGGGCATGTTGCCGCGGACGGTGTCGCGGAGCCATGAGAGCTGGTGCACGTAGGCGCGCAGGCCGTCGTCCGTGAGGTTCTCGGGCTCGGAGATGCTGAACAGGGGAATCTCCCGCTCGCGGGCGACGCGCGAGAGCAGGCGGACGATGCCGGTGCAGGTCTCGGCGACGACGATGAGCCTCGTTCGGTCGAGTATGGATTCGAGCCACCCGCCGGCGAAGGCGGCGCAGGTGGCGCAAGAGCCCGGGGGGGCGGAGGCGGATTCGCCCCTCATGAGGACGGGGTGCAGGCCGCCCGCGCGGAGCAGCTCGGGGGGCGTCCAGATGCAGATGTAGGCGGCGATGCCCCGGTAGTCGGAGACATAGGGGGCGGGGTCGAGGGAGGCCGCGTCGGCGAGGGCGAGCGCCTCCCTTTCGAGTGCGGAGAGTTCGTCGGCGATGCGTTCGTGGGTCACGTGGTCGTCTCCGTGGTGAGCGGTTGCCCCTGGGGGCCGTCCAAAGAATTCTAACAGATATTTCACGAGCGCGGCGAAAAGAAACGGTCCGGCGCCGGAGAGGAAAGGCGTGGAAATGAATTGCGGAGCGGGGCCAATACACTATAATTCGGGGGATGGGAACCACCGCGACCACCGAGGCGGAAATTGAAGAGGGAAGCACTCTGGCGGGCGGTTCTCGCCGTGTTGCGCTCGGAGCTGGACGAGAACGAGCGCGCCCTGCTTCGCACGGCTGAATTCGCGGGCGTGCGGGGCGGCACGGCGAGGCTGAATCTCGCGGGAGGAGAGCAGGAGGCGGACTACGACGCGCTCGCCGAGCGCGTGGGCCGCGCCTTCTCCCTCGTCCTCGGGCGGACGGTGAAGGTGAGCATCCGGCTGGACGGCTCCATATCCGGCGGGCGCTTCTTCACGCCTTCCTTCGATGAGCAGTTCACCTTCGAGAACTTCGTGGTGGGACCCTCCAACCGGCTCGCCCACGCCGCCATACTCTCGTGCGCCGAGGCGGGCGAGGTGCGGTTCACGCCGGTGCTCATCTTCGGCGGCGAAGGGCTCGGCAAGACGCACCTGCTCCACGCGCTCGGCCACCGTCTCGCGGGCCGCAAGCGGGTGTGCAGCATGACGGCGGACGAGTTCGCCAAGCTGGTGAGCGAGACGCCCGGCGGGCGGAGTCCGGAGGAGCTGGTGAACGAGCTGGGCTCGGCGGAGGCGCTGCTGTTCGACGACCTCGACCGGCTGGAGGACATGGAGCGCTCGCCGGAGCTGTTCCTCTCGCTGTTCGACCGGCTGCTGTCGCGGAACCGGCTGGTGGTGCTGGCGTCGCGGCGCCCGGCGGAGGCGCTGACCGGCTTCGAGAACCGCCTGCTCTCGCGGCTGTCGTGGGGGATAAGCTTCCCCATCGAGCGGCCGGACTACGAGACGCGGCTGGCGATGGTGCGGGAGTTCCTGCGCCGCCTCGAGGCGGAGTTGCCGGACGAGGTCGCCGGCTACGTGGCGTCGCGGTGCACGAACGGCCGGACGCTGGAGGAGACCGCGCGGAGGCTGGTGCTCCTGGAGAAGCTGGTGAGCCGCCCGCTCGACCTCGACCTCGTGCGCGAGATACTCGGCGCGAGCGGCGAGGAGGAGGAAGAGACGGCGATAGAGGACATACAGGCGGCGGTGGCGGAGGAGTTCGGCGTGACGCTCGCCGAGCTCACGGGCCGCTCCCGCCGGAAGACGGTGGTGGTGCCGCGGCAGGCCGCGATGTACCTCGCCAGGGAGATGACCTCCTACACCCTCGCGGAGATAGGCGGGCTCTTCGGCGGGAGGGACCACGCGACGGTGGTGCACGCCCACCGCAAGACGGCGCGGGCCATGGTTTCGGACAAACTGTTGCGCAAGAAAATAGAATCGGTGAAGCGACGGATACGCGAGAGGAAGACAGGCAAGAAAAGGAGCGCCAAATGAAGTTCACGGTCCCCAAGGACGAATTCACGGCGGTACTGCAGACGGTGTCGAAAGTGACGGCCACCCGCTCGCCGACCCCGGTGCTGGAGGGAGTGAAGATCACCGTCCGCGCCGACGGCATCACGATGGAGGCCACCGACCTCGACATGGGAATCCGCGCCGCGCTGAAGCCGACGGCGGTCGAGGGCGAGGGCGAGTTCGTGGTGATGCCCGCGCGGCTGCTCCAGCTCATGAACGAGCTGGAGGACGAGGAGATGACGCTCTCCACCGACGAGGCGAACCTCGTGCTTCAGAGCAAGGGGGGACTGTTCAAGTTCCGCAGGCTCGGCACGGAGGACTTCCCGCAGTTCCCGCCCGTCGGCGGCGAGAGGGTGGAGGTGGAGGCCGGACCGCTGAAGGAGATGGTGGACCGCATAGCGTTCTGCGCGGCGAAGGAGAAGGGCCGCTACGCGCTCAACGGCGTGTACCTGGCGTTCGAGGAAGGGGCGCTGGAGATGGTGGCCACCGACGGGCGCAGGCTCGGCCTCTGCCGCTACGCGCGCGAAGGCATACCCGCCGTGAAGGGGGGGATGATCCTTCCCGTGCGGCTGGTGGAGCTCCTCCGCAAGGAGCTCGCGCGGATGGAGGCGGACCGCCCGGCGGCGCTCTCGTTCTTCGAGGGGCGGGCGCTCTTCGAGGTTGACGGCGCGACCATCTTCGGCCGCCTCGTGATGGGCGAGTATCCCAACTACCGGGCGGTGCTTCCGACCAACCTCGACAAGCGGGCGGTGTTCGCGCACGCGGACTTCCTGCGCGCCGCGCGGATAGCGGCCATCTTCACCGATCCCATGAAGAAGGCGGTTGTGTTCACCTTCTCGCCGGGCAAAGTGACGATGGCGACCACCCTGCCCGAGCAGGGCGAATCGCGCATCGAGATACCCGCGGAATACGAGGGGCCGGAGACGGCGCTCGGCTTCAACCCCGCCTACCTTCTCGACTACCTGCGGGTGGTCGGCGCGGAGAAGATCGAGATGCGCTTCCTCGACGAGAGGGTGGCAGCGGAGTTCCGGACGGAAGACGATCCCTTCGGCTACCGGTACGTCCTCATGCCGATGAAGGTGTGAGCGGACGGTGAAGCGCCGCAAGAGGGAGCCCGAGCTTCTTGGGGACGTGGTGAAGCGCGTCATCCCCGGCGCGGCCGAGGCCGGGAAGCTGGAGCGCGCCCGCCGCAAGTGGCGCGCGACGGTGGGGGACCGGATATCCTCGCTCACGCGCGTGATTTCCTTCCGCTACGGCACGTTGAAAGTGGCGGTCTTCTCCGCTCCGCTGCTCAGCGAGCTGGAGTTCGTCCGCGCGGAGCTGGTGGAGGAGCTCGCCGAGGGAGAGGACGCGCTCGTCCTCAAGGACCTGAAGTTTTCGCTGAAAGAGGAATGACACGATGTCCGAAGTGAAATACGACGCCGAGGCGATAAAGGTGCTGGAAGGGCTCGAGGCCGTGCGCAAGCGGCCCGGCATGTACATAGGCGACACCGCCGAGCGCGGCTTCCACCACCTCGCCTTCGAGGTCATAGACAACAGCGTGGACGAGGCTCTGGCCGGGGCGTGCCGGAACATAGACGTGGTCATCCGCTCGGACGGCTCGCTCTCGGTCGCCGACGACGGGCGCGGCATACCCGTCGGCATCCACAAGGAGAAGGGCATCCCCGCCGTCGAGGTGGTGATGACCTACCTGCACGCGGGCGGGAAGTTCGACCACAAGGTGTTCAAGATATCCGGCGGGCTGCACGGCGTGGGGGTCAGCGTGGTGAACGCGCTCTCCCGCTGGCTGGAGGTGGACGTGTTCACCGAGGGCTACCACCACCACCAGCGCTACGAGCGGGGCAAGCCGGTCACGAAGCTGAAGCGCCTCGGCCCGACGAAGCGGCGCGGCACCCGCGTCACCTTCATGCCCGACGAGGAGATATTCGGCGAGCGGTCCTTCAAGTACGACATACTCGCCTCGCGCCTGCGCGAGCTCGCCTACCTGACGCCCGGCCTTCGGATAACGCTGAAGGACGAGCGCGCCGAGACGGACAAGGAGGACGTCTTCTTCAGCAAGGGCGGCCTGGTGGAGTTCGTGGAGCTTCTGAACGCGAGCCGCAACACGCTGCACCCGAAGCCCATCTTCATACGCGGGGAGCAGAACGGCGTGCAAGTGGAGGTTGCGCTGCAGTACAACGACGGCTACCAGGAGAACATCCTCTGCTACACGAACAACATAAGGAACATAGAGGGCGGCACGCACCTGTCGGGGTTCAAGTCGGCGCTCACCCGGACGATAAACGCCTACGCGCGCGCCTCGAACCTGAACAAGAAGGGCTCGCTGAGCGGCGACGACGTGCGGGAGGGGCTGACGGCGGTCATCTCGGTGAAGGTGCCCGACCCGCAGTTCGAGGGGCAGACGAAGACGAAGCTGGGCAACTCCGAGGTGGCGGGCATCGTGGAGAGCACGGTGAACGAAGGGCTCAAGATGTTCTTCGAGGAGAACCCCCGCACCGCGCGCACGATAGTGAACAAGGCCGTCCTTGCCGCGAGCGCGCGGGCGGCGGCCCGCAAGGCGCGGGAGCTCATCCAGCGCAAGGGCGTGCTGTCGAGCGGCAACCTGCCGGGCAAGCTCGCCGACTGCTCCATGCGGGACCGCGAGCGGACGGAGATATTCCTCGTGGAGGGCGACTCGGCGGGCGGCTCGGCCAAGCAGGGCCGCGACCGGCGCTTCCAGGCCATCCTGCCGCTCAGGGGCAAGATACTGAACGTCGAGAAGGCCCGCATGGACCAGGTGCTGAAGCACAACGACATAGCCACCATAATCTCCGCGCTCGGCACCGGCGTGGGGCCGGACGACTTCGACATAGAGAAGCTGCGCTACGGCAAGATAATCATCATGACCGACGCCGACGTGGACGGCTCGCACATACGCACCCTGCTTCTCACCTTCTTCTTCCGCCAGATGCCCGAGCTCATCGAGCGGGGCCACGTGTACATAGCGCAGCCGCCGCTCTACCGCGTGGCGCGGCGCGGCAAGGTGCGCTACGTGTACGACGACGCGGAGATGAAGGCGAGCTGGCTCAGGATGGGCTCGGAGAACGCCTGGCTCCGCGGGAAGGGCGAGGGGTCGCCGGATCCCGCCAAGGCGACGCAGAAGCTCCGCTCGCTGCTCGACGTGCTCTCCGACGTGGAGAAGCTCGGCCGGGCGCTCGCCAGGCGCGGCATAGAGTTGAGGGAGTACCTGCTCGAGGCCGAGAAGCTGGGAAGCCCGCCCCGCTACATGGTGCACACCGACGACCGCCGCCTCTTCGTGCCGGACGAGGACAGACTCGCGGCGCTGGCGGAGGAGATGCTCATCGAGGGACGCGAGGTGGACTTCCGCAACGGCTCCGAAGCCGAGGACGAGAAGAACGGCGGCAACGGCCCCGTGTGGTCCCTCGTGGAGGTGTTCGAGGCCGAGGCGGCCGAGAGGATACTCAAGAGCCTGCGGCGGCTCGGCTACGGCGTGGCCGACCTGTTCGAGGCGGGCGAGGGCGAACCCCGCTTCACGCTGGTGAGCGGAAACG
This sequence comes from Planctomycetota bacterium, assembly GCA_003644275.1. Classification (GTDB taxonomy): domain Bacteria; phylum Planctomycetota; class B143-G9; order B143-G9; family B143-G9; genus B143-G9. Next base: position 12,256 of record QNBY01000001.1, on the reverse strand, counting down.
ACGAATACAGGCTCGACACCCTGCTCGACGTGCTGGAGAAGGTGCGCGAGCTCGGGCGCAGCGGGCTGGACATACAGCGGTTCAAGGGCCTGGGCGAGATGATGCCCCAGCAACTCTGGGAGACCACCATGAACCCCGAGACCAGGACGCTCATCCGCGTCAGCATAGAGGACGGCGTGAAGGCGGACGAGATATTCTCGGTGCTGATGGGCTCGCAGGTCGCGCCGCGACGGAGGTTCATAGAGAGACACGCGCTCGAGGTCTCCGAGCTCGACGTGTGACGGGGAACGGCAAATGGACAACCTTGAGGTATCCGAACACATCACCGAACGGACGATAACCGAGGAGCTGAAGCAGTCCTACCTGACGTACGCGATGAGCGTCATAGTGTCGCGCGCGCTGCCGGACGCGCGGGACGGGCTGAAGCCGTCGCAGCGGCGCATCATCTACGCGATGCACGAGCTGAAGCTCACGCCGCGCTCGCACTTCAGGAAGTGCGCGAAGATATGCGGCGACACGTCGGGCAACTACCACCCGCACGGCGAGTCGGTGGTGTATCCCACGCTGGTGCGCATGGCGCAGCCGTTCAACCTGCGCTACCCGCTGGTGGACGGCCAGGGCAACTTCGGCTCGATAGACGGCGATCCCCCCGCGGCGATGCGCTACACCGAGGCGAGGCTGACGGAAGTCGCCATGCTCATGCTGGAGGACATAGACAAGGACACGGTGGACTTCGAGTGGAACTACGACGAGACGCTCCGCATGCCCACCGTGCTGCCCGCCCGCTTCCCGAACCTGCTGTGCAACGGCTCGGACGGCATAGCGGTGGGCATGGCGACCTCCATACCGCCGCACAACCTGAACGAGGTGTGCGACGCGCTTCTCGCGCTGCTCGACGATCCCGACATCGACGTGCGGGAGCTGGTGAAGCACGTACAGGGGCCGGACTTCCCGACCGGCGGGATAATCTGCGGCCGCAGGGACATACTGGAGGGCTACCTCACCGGCCGGGCGAGGCTCACCATCCGGGGGCGGGTGCACTCCGAGAAGCTCCGCAAGGGGCGGGTGCAGCTCGTCGTCACGGAGATACCCTACCAGCTCTCGAAGACGAAGCTCATCGAGGACATGGTGAACGCCCTCAAGTCCGGCAACCTGGAGGGCATATCGGACATACGCGACGAGTCCGACCGCGAGGGCGTGCGCCTGGTGATCGAGCTCCGCAAGGGCGAGAGCGAGGAGACCGTCCTCAACCAGCTCTACAAGTTCACGCCGCTCCAGACCACCTACTCCATGATACTGCTGGGGCTCGTGGACGGGCGGCCGGAGCTGATGAACCTGAAGCGGATGCTCGAGGTGTACCGCGACCACCGCATAGAGATCATCCGGCGGCGGACGGTGTTCCTGCTGGACAAGGCGGAGAAGCGGGCGCACATCGTGGAGGGCCTTCTCACCGCGCTGGACTTCATAGACGAGGTGATAAGGATAATCCGCGGCTCGCAGACGGTGCCCGAGGCGCAGGCGGCGCTGGAGGCGCGGTTCTCGCTCTCGAAGGTGCAGGCCGAGGCGATACTGCGCATGACGCTGCAACGGCTCACCGGCCTGGAGAAGTCGAAGCTGGAGGAGGAATACCGCAAGCTGCGCGAGGAGATAGAGGGCTACCGGGCCATCCTCTCCGACCCCAACCTGGTGCTGGACATAATCCGGGAGGACCTCCACGAGATGAAGGAGCGGCTCGGCGACGCGCGGCGCACCGAGATAGTGGACGAGGCCGCCGACATAGCGATAGAGGACCTCATCGCCGAGGAGGACGTGGCGGTGACCATATCGTTCGAGGGCTACATAAAGAGGCAGCCGCTCAGCGTCTTCCGGAAGCAGCACCGCGGGGGCAAGGGCGTCATAGGCGCCACCACCAAGGACGGCGACTTCGTGTACGACCTGTTCATCGCCTCCACGCACGACTACCTTCTCATGTTCACCTCGAAGGGGCGGTGCCACTGGCTGAAGGTGTACGACATCCCGCAGGTGGGGAGGCTCTCGATGGGCCGCTCCATCGCGAACCTCCTGAACCTCTGGAAGGACGAGCGCATCAACTCGGTGCTTCCGGTGCGGGACTTCGACGACCGCTTCCTGTTCATGGTGACGAGCGGGGGAATAGTGAAGAAGACGCCCCTCAAGGCCTTCAGCAACCCGAAGAAGGTGGGCATCCGGGCGCTGTCGCTTGACGAGGGCGACTCGCTGGTCTCGGTGTACCTGACGAGCGGGGACGACGAGGTGGTGATAGCGACGCGCGACGGCATGGCGATAAGGTTCAACGAGCGGGACGTCCGGCCGATGGGCCGCACCGCGCGGGGCGTGGGCGGCATAAGGCTGCGCGGCGACGACGCGGTGGTGGGCATGGTGCCGCGGACGCCCAACACCACGCTGCTCACCGTATGCGAGCGCGGCTACGGCAAGCGGACGGCCTTCGACCAGTACAGACTCACCCACCGCAACGGCTACGGGGTGATAAACATATCCACCAACGAGCGCAACGGGAAGGTGGTCTCCGTCCTGTCCGTGCACGACACCGACGACATACTGGCCATAACCGAGAAGGGGAAGATAATCCGCTGCCCGGTGAAGGGGATCCCGTGCATCGGAAGGGCCACCCAGGGGGTGAGGATAATCTCCCTGGGCGAGGACGACAGGGTGTCGAACGTGACGCGCGCGGCGGCCTCCAGGCAGGGCGCCGAGGACGAGGACGACGAGGCCGGAAACCCCGTTGACAGCGGCGAAAACGGACAAGAATAAACCGCCCGCGAACCGCCGGTTTTTTTAGTTGCAATTGCCGTTCGAGCCGCTAAGAATTAGCCCGCAGACTACGTTTTCGGAGGGTGAAGAAATGTTTCCCGACGACGAACTATCCGCATACGCGTTCGGAGACGACGAGGACTTCCTCGACGACGATCTCCTCGGGGAAGTCGGAGACGACGACGATGACGATTTCCTCGACGTGGACGACGACATAGAGGACTTCGAGGAGGAATTCGAGGAAGACGAGGAGGACGAGGACGAACTCGACGAGGAGGAAGAGGAAGACCTCGACGACGACCTGGACGACTACTTCTTCGGGGAGGACGACGAATAGCGTCCGGTTCCGCGTCCGAGCGCACGACGGGGAGCGGCCGCTCCCCGTTTTCAGGAACGGAGGCGCCCGTGAGCCATAGCGATTACGAGAGCCCGTTTTCATCCCGGTATTCCTCCCGCGCCATGCGGGCGCTGTTCGGACGCCGGACGAAGTACGGCGCCTGGCGGAAGCTCTGGGCCGCTCTCGCCCGCGCCCAGATGGAGCTGGGGCTTCCCGTCACGGAGGAACAGGTCGCCGAGCTCGAGGCCACCGTCGAGGACGTGGACTTCGAGCGCGCCGCCGAGCTCGAGCGCGAGACGCGCCACGAGGTCATGGCCCACATCCGCGCCTGGGGCGAGCAGTGCCCGAAGGCCGCGCCCATCATCCACCTCGGGGCCACGAGCGCCTTCGTCATGGACAACACCGACCTGATACAGATGCGGGAGGGCCTGCGGCTCGTCGCCCGCGAGCTCGAGTTCGTCGCGGCCGCCCTCGCCCGCCGCGCGAGGGAGTACGCCCGCCTGCCCGTCCTCGGCTACACCCACTTCAGGCCCGCCCAGCTCACCACCCTCGGCAAGCGGATAACGCTCTGGCTCCAGGACTTCCTCTGGGACCTGCGGGCGGTGCGCGCGCTCGCGGACGACATGCCCTTCCTCGGCATGAAGGGAGCCACCGGCACGCAGGCGTCGGTGGTGCAGCTCTTCGGCGGCGACGCGGAGAAGGCGGAGGAGCTGGACAGGCGGATAGCGGAGCGCATGGGCTTCTCCCGCACCCTCATCGCGGCGGGGCAGACCTATCCCCGGAAGGTGGACTCCCGCGTGTACGCCGTGCTGGCGGGCGTGGCGCAGTCCGCCTCCAAGTTCGCCCACGACGTGCGCCTCATGCAGCACATGGGCGAGCTCATGGAGCCCTTCGGCGGCCGCCAGGTGGGCTCGTCCGCCATGCCCTACAAGCGCAACCCGATGGCCTGCGAGAGGATATGCGGCCTGTCGCGCTTCCTCATCTCCCTCTACGACAACGGCGCCTTCACCGCCGCCACCCAGTGGCTCGAGCGCTCGCTCGACGATTCCTCCAACAAGCGGGTGGCGATGCCCCAGGCCTTCTTGGCGGCTGACGCCGTGTTGAGGCTCGTCTGGGGCGTGGCGGAGGGCTTCGAGGTGTTCGAGGAGCGCATAGCGGCGAACGTGAAGATGCAACTCCCCTTCATGGCGACCGAGGAGATACTCATGGAGGCGGTGAAGCGCGGCGGCGACCGGCAGCGCCTCCACGAGCGGCTCAGGGAGCACAGCCTCGCGGCGGCCGAACGCCTCGCGCGCGGGGCGGCGGACAACGACCTGTTCGCCAGGCTCGCGGCCGATCCCGCCTTCGCGGCGGTGCGGGAGCTCCTGGAGCGCGAGCCCGACCCGGCGTCCTACGTCGGCCTCGCGCCCCGCCAGGTGGAGCGCTTCCTCGCCGAGGAGCTCCCGGACGGCCTCCCCGCGCCCGGCGAGCCCTCGCCGTGGGGCGGTCCCACGGAGGTGTGAGGCTTGGCCCGCGGGCTGGAGATAGGCGTCCTCGCCTACCTGCAGGACGGCGGGCGCACCTGCCTCATCCGCAAGGACAAGCCGGGGCACTACATGCACGGCTTCTGTGTGGCTCCGGGAGGCAAGCGGCTTCCCAACGAGTCCCCCGAGCAGGCGGCCGCGCGCGAGACGGAGGAGGAGACCGGCCTGCGCCCGCTCGACCTCCGTCCCAAGGGGATGCTCCACTTCCCCGACTACGGCGATTCGCCCTTCGGCTGCGAGTGGCTCTGCTTCGTGTACGTCTTCACCCGCTACGAAGGGGAGCCGCTCGAGCGCGGCCCGGAAGGCGAGGTGTTCTTCCCGCGGATAGAGGAACTCCCCGACCTGCCCATGTACGAGGGCGACCACTTGTTCACGCCGCACGTCTTCCGGCCGGGTTTCTTCAGCGCCCGACTTGTGTACAGGGGAACGCAATTGGTCCTCGAGGAAATCTCCGCCTGGGAATAAGCCGTTCGTATCCCCTTGTTTTACATTGACTTTATGCCAACCGCACTATGATGGTGTCGGAAATCAGCCGAGAGGGGCGAATGGAGCGCGTATCGGAAAGTTCCCAGGACAAGAGCGTATCGGCGACCTTCCAGAAGTTGTTCCGGACCGTCAAGAACGACATCGAGACCACGCCGCAGCTCACCATACAGGACCTCATGTGCCCCGTGCGCCCGAAGACGGGCGACGCCGTCTCGCTGTTGTTCTTCCGCGTCGTGAGGCTCATTTCCCTGCGGAAGGTGCTGGGCTCGAAACTCGCGGGCGAACTGCTCTACGAGAGCGGCCGGACCATGGCGTCGGCCTTCGACTTCGCGGACAAGGAAGACCTGCGCTCCAAGCTCGACGAGATGATGATCGGCCGCACCCGCATCGTGGAGGACACCGACGCCCGCGTGGTCTTCGAGGAAGACGAATGCGCCACCTGCTCCGGCCTGCCGAACATAGGCGAGCCCGTCTGTCGCTTCGAGTGCGGCTTCATCGCGGGCGCGCTGGAGAAGATAACGGGCCGGCGCGTGGAGGTCACGGAGACCAAGTGCTGGGGCCTCGGCGACAAGGTGTGCCGCATGGAGGCGCAGATATACGACGAGCCCCCCGCAGGCGTGCGCGATCTCGCCACGGAGGAGGACACCTCCGCGGTGCTCGCCTCGGTGGTGGCGAACGCGGTGAAGGCGGTGGACGTCAACCGCAAGCTGGAGGAGCTCACCCGCACGCTGGAAGAGAGGGTGCGCGAGCAGACGGAGCGGCTCATCCACGCCGACAAGCTGGTGACGCTGGGAACGCTCTCCGCCGGCATAGCGCACGAGCTCAAGAACCCGCTCGGGGCCGTCATGGGGTTCGCGGAGCTCGCCGAGCAGCTCTCCAACCAGCTGCTCGAACACGACCTGCCCGACGAGGTGTCCGAGATGGTGGAGGAGCTCCGGTCCTACATCGACGAGATATACAACAACAGCCGGCAGATGTTCTCGATAGTGAACAACCTGAGGAAGTTCAGCGTCAAGGACGCGAACGAGACGGAGCCCGCGGACATACGGCACACCGTGGAGGACGCGCTGGGCGTGGTGATGCTCCGGGCGAAGGGCCGCATAAAGTTCGAGACGAACATGCCCGAAGAGCCCGTCATCCTGGAGGCGAAGCCCCGCCAGCTCGTGCAGGTCTGGACGAACCTGCTCGTGAACGCCTGCGACGCGGTGTTCGAGCGCCAGGACAGGGAGCCTTCCTTCCGCGGCAAGGGCCTGATAAGGGTCTCCGTGTCGGAGGACGACGAGTACGTGGTCGTCGAGGTGGAAGACAACGGCGTCGGCATCCCGGAAGAAGTGCGCGAGCGGATGTTCGATTCCTTCTTCACCACGAAAGGCCGCGGCAGGGGCACCGGCCTGGGGCTCTCCATCGTGAAGAACATCCTGCAGGACCACGGGGCCGAACTGAAGGTGGAGAGCGAACCGGGCGAGGGAACGCGGTTCGTCGTGCGGCTGCCGAAGGGAACGGACTGACCGGCCCGTCCGGCGGCCTTTTTTCTTGACGGGCGGCCGAAGGGGCCTAAAATCCCGCTAACGCTAACTCGTGTCATGAGGGAGAGTTGGATGGCAACCATTCCCAAGAAGATCATCGTCGAACAGATAGCGGACAAAGTAGGGGGAAAGCGCAGCCTCGTGAGGGACGTCATACAGTCCTTTCTCGACATGATAATCGAGGAGCTGGCCAACGGAAACCGCTTCGAGTTCAGGGAATTCGGGGTTTTCGAGGTCGTCTTCCGCAAGGAGCGGACGGCGCTCAATCCCAAGACCATGAGAAAGGTGAAAGTTCCGGCGAAGGCCGTGGTCCACTTCAAGCCCGGCAAGGCCATGCGGGAGAAGGTGAACGAGGCTTTCGAATCCGGGAAGCTCGGCGATGACGGCAAGAAGAACTGAGCGCGCCGCCGGGCGCCCTCGACGTCTCAAGCGCGCCGCCTTCACGGTGGCGCTTTTGTTTGTCCTCTTCGCGGCCGCCTGCAGCCCGCCCAAGCAGGGCGGAACGGTGAACTCCGGCGGCTACGTCTCCGCCTTCGAGCTCACCCACCGCTTCAACCTCAGGGCCGAACCCGACGCCGTGCGGGGCGTGTTCCGCTTCACCGGCGACGTGGAGCTCACGGTGCTCGCGGGTTCGCCCTCCGCCGTGCTGAACGGCGAGCGCGTCGCCTTCCGCTCCCCCGTGCTGTTCCGCAACGGCGACGTGTGGCTCCCGGCCGAGGCGGTGGGGATGATAGAGCGCGCCATCGCCCGAAGCCGCATATACACGTATTCCGAGCGCCCCTTCTCGTTCAGGCCCTCCACCCCTCCGCCGACGAGCCGCCCTCCCGCCACCAGGCGGCCCTCGCGCCGGCCGGGCGTGCGGGGCACCGTCGTGCTCGATCCCGGCCACGGCGGAAACGACTCCGGCGCGGTGGGGCCGCGGACGGGCGTGAAGGAAAAGGACCTCAACCTCTCGGTGGCCAAGAGAGTGCGCTCGCTGCTCGCCGCCGCGGGCGTGAGGGTGGTGATGACCCGCACCGCCGACGTGTACGTCGGCCTGCGCGCCCGCGTCGCCAAGGCCAACGCGGCGGGGGCCGACTGCTTCGTCTCCATCCACCACAACGCCGCTTCCTCGCCGCGCACCAAGGGGTTCGAGGTGTTCTACTCCAGCAACAACCCCTTCGGCTCCCTGCGCCTGAAGCGTTCCGTGCGGCTTGCGCGCGACATAGAGCGCCGCCTGCGCGGCAAGTGGAACACCCGCGACCGCGGCGCGCGGCACAAGTCGCTCTACGTCACGAGGCGGACGCGCATACCCTCCGTCCTCGTCGAGGTGGAGTTCATGACGAGCTCCGAGATGGAGCCCCTGCTCACATCCGCCTGGTTCCAGCAGCGGGCGGCCGCCGGCATAGCGGAAGGCATCCTCGACTACCTGCGGGGCCGGTGATGGACGCCGACATACTGGAAGGGCTCACCCCCGAACAAGTGGAGGTCGTCACCGGCGGCGACGGACCGCTCCTCGTGGTGGCGGGCGCGGGAACCGGCAAAACCCGCGTCATCACCCGGCGCGTGGCGTGGCTCGTGGCGAACGGCGTCCCCCCCTCGCGCATACTCGCCATCACCTTCACCAACAAGGCCGCCAGGGAGATGAAGGAACGCATCTCCCGCTGGGTGGACAGCCCCCGCATGTGGATATCCACCTTCCACTCGGCCTGCGCGCGCATACTCAGGCGCGAGATACACCGCCTGCCCCCCTACACCGGCGACTACAGCATAGCCGACGAGCACGACCGCCTCTCCCTCGTGCGCGACATAATGGACGAGCTGAGGCTCGACAAGGACAGCTACAAGCCCTCCGCGGTGGCCGACGCGGTGAGCGCCCTCAAGAACTCCCCCGCTCCCGCCGCCGCGATGGATTCCTTTCCCCTCGTCCCCCGCAGCGTGATCGAGCCCGTCTTCGAGCGCTACGCCGAGGTGATGAGGGAATCGAACACGCTGGACTTCGACGACCTGTTGCTGCTCGCGGTGCGCCTGTTCGAAGAGCACCCGGACACCCTCGCCCGCTACCGCGAGCGCTTCCGCCACGTCCTCGTGGACGAGTACCAGGACATAAACGCCGTCCAGAACCGCTTCCTGCGCCTGCTCTGCGCGCCGTCGGGCAACATCTGCGCGGTGGGCGACCCGGACCAGGCCATATACGGCTGGCGCGGCGCGGACATAGGCAACATAATGCGCTTCGAGAAGGACTTCAAAGGCGCCAGGGTGCTGAAGCTCACCCGCAACTTCCGCTCCACGAACGCCATACTCGCGGCGGCGAACAGGCTCATCGCGAACAACGCCATGCGCTATTCCAAGGAACTCCGCTCCGACCGCGGCGAGGGGGATCCCCCCGTGCTGCTCATGTGCGGCGACGACCTGGACGAGGCCAGGCGCGTCATAGGCAAGGTGCGGGAGCTCGTGGAGAGCGGGCGGGCCGCCCCCGGCGAGTGCGCGGTGCTCTACCGCGTCAACGCCCAGTCCAGGCCGTTCGAGGAAGAATGCATGGTCCGCGGCGTGCCCCACGTGCTGGTGGGGGCGGTGGCCTTCTTCAGGCGGCGCGAGATAAAGGACGTCATCGCCTACCTGCGCGTGATCTTCAACCCGCTCGACTCCCTCTCCCTGCAGAGGATAATCAACCGCCCGGCGCGAGGCATAGGCCCCGGCACGGTGGCGCGGCTGAAGGAGCGCGCCGCGGAGAGGGGCGTCGGCATGCTGGACGTGGTGCTCGATCCCGCCCTCCGGGATGACTTCCCCAAGCGCGCCAACTTCAGCCTGGACGGCTTCGCCTCGCTCTACCGCAAGCTGCGGGCGCTGCCCCACAAGCCCGTGGCGGGGCTCGTCAGGTCCGTGCTGGAGATCACCGCCTACACGAAGGGCCTCTCGGCGTCGCGGAACCCCGCCGACGCAGAGGTCCTCGCCAACCTCGGCCAACTGGTGAACGAGGCGGCCCGCTTCGACGACGAGACGGGCGGCGACCTGCGGGACTTCCTGGAGACGGTCTCGCTCGTCAGCGACGCCGACGACGTGGAGGAAGAGAGCGGCGCCCTCATGCTGATGACCCTGCACGCGGCGAAGGGGCTGGAGTTCCGCTACGTCTTCCTCACCGGCATGGAGGAAGGGCTGCTCCCGCACGACCGCTCGAAGGACGAGCCCCATGCCCTGGAGGAGGAGAGGCGGCTCTGCTACGTGGGCATGACGAGGGCGAAGGACGGCCTCTTCCTGTCCTGCGCCGCGCGGCGGAGGGCGTACGGCGAATACCGGCCCACGAGGCCGAGCCGCTTCCTGCGCGAGACGGGAGTGGGCAGGCGCACGCCCGTCCCCCGGCCTCGGACCGGCCCCCTCATGAACTTCGACCTCGAGGCCTTCCGGCGGCGCACCTCTCAGGCTTCCGCCGAAAAAACGGGAGACGAACCGCCGGGCGCGGTCGCCTACAAGGTCGGCGACATTATCGAGCACGCGCAATTCGGCCCCGGCAGGATAGAAAAAATCTCGGGACGCGGAGCGGCGACTAAAATCACCGTCTTCTTCAGACATTACGGGACGAAAGTGCTCGTGCTGGAATACGCCGCGCCGAAACTCGTCCTGAAGAGACGCTCCAAGGACTGAACCGGACTTTCGCAATGAAGACGCCCAAATGGTTCCGGAATGCTCTGCGTAACGACAAGCGGTACCTGAAGCGCAAGAGGTTCTACTTCCAGGTGCTCTTTGCCGTCCTGTTGAACTTCTCCTTCGGGCTGACGGGCTACTTCGCCCTCCGCTGGCTCTGCGTGCCGGTGCTGAACTGCTGGGCGTGTCCGTTCGCCGTGTTCGGCTGCCCCATCGGGATAATGGCGAATCTCGCCGCCCTGCACCTCGTGGCGCTGGGGGCGATAGGCGTGCTGGTGTCGGTGGGCGTGCTGCTCGGCCGGTGGACCTGCGGCTGGGTGTGCCCCTTCGGGTGGACACAGGAACTGCTGTACATGATACCCACGCCCAAGCTGAAACTGCCCGCCTTCTTCCGCTACGGGAAGTACCTCACACTGCTGTTCATGGTGTTCGTGTTCCCGTGGCTCTACGGCGGGGGCACGGTGTCGCCCGCCGACCTGGCGCCCCTCCAGGAAGCGGGCTACACCGAGGACGGGGGGCCCTACGAGACGGACGGCGTCCCCTCGCCCACGGCGGTCGAGGAAGAGCCCGAGGGCTTCCCCGCCTTCGCGGCCGACGAGCTCTTCTTCTGCGCCAACTGCCCGGCGGGCACCCTCATGGCGACCATTCCCCTCTCGCTCCAGCCCGGCCTGCTCCAGAAGCGCCTGGACTACGAGCGCCGCCGGAAGATACTCGAAGCCGGCATGGACCCCGACGAAGTGGCGGACGACGACCCCGACTTCCCCCGCCTCGAGGTGCCGGAGGTCTCGCTCTCCTCCTCCCTCGCCAAGGTGAGCGTACTCGCCTTCTTCCTGCTCCTGTTCGTCCTGATGAAGCGCCCGTTCTGCCGGGCCGTCTGTCCCATCGGCGCGGTGCTGGGCCTGATGTCGAGGGTGTCGCTGCTCCGCCTGAAGGTGGACCCCGACAAGTGCATCCAGTGCGACGCCTGCACGAAACGCTGCCCGCAGGGAATATCCATATACAAGCAGGACTACCCGGTGGCGGAGTGCATACTCTGCAACGAGTGCGTGGTGGTCTGCCCGACGAAGGCGATATCCTACGAGAACCCCTTCAAGCTCGCGCGGCCGCACGCGCTGGACGCCCCGCCGGAGAAGAGGGAAGAAAGCGCCTGAGCGAAGGCCCCCGGTTCCGGGGGCCTTTTTTTCGCCCGCAAACGGAGCGCGGGCGAAAACCAACTCGCGAACGCGGCGGCGATAAGCGGTGTTGAAGACCCGTATGCCGCTCGGGCCGTCGTGCGCCGGGACGGCGTTCTCGCCCGGGCGACCGCTTCGAGTGGGTGGTGTCGGCCGCGGTCCCGCGCTTCCGGCCCGTCCTCACGGCCGCCCTCACCACCGTGCCGGGCATGTTGCCCCTGCACGGCGATCCCTTCTTCCGGTCCATGACCACGGCGATAACGTTCGGCCTCGCCTTCGCCGCCGGGCTCACGCTGGTGGTGGTGCCGGTGTTCTACAGCGTCTTCTTCGGTATAGGACCGGCGCGGCCTCCGCGCGTCTGAAAAAGGGAATATCATGAATCCCGGACGTAACCCGTGCAGATACCGAAAGGAGGAACCATGCCGGCAGTACCCTCGCTAATGCTTCCCCTGGGCACCCCCGCGCCCGACTTCGACCTTCCCGACCCCTCCGGCAGACGCTGGACGCTCGCCGACTTCGCAGACGCCCCCGGCCTCGTGGTCATGTTCCTTTGCAACCACTGCCCCTTCGTCGTGCACATCCGCGAGAAACTGGCCGAGGTTGCCCGCGAGTACGGGAAGAAGGGCATCGCCTTCGTGGCGATAAACCCCAACGACATCGAGAGCTTCCCCGACGACGCCCCCGACAAGATGGCCGAAGTGGCCCGCGAGTTCGGCTTCACCTTCCCCTACCTGTTCGACGAGAGCCAGGAGACGGCCAAGAAGTACCGCGCCGCCTGCACGCCCGACTTCTTCTTCTTCG